>JAGLFE010000275.1 GCA_023144675.1 Thiomargarita sp.
GCTCCAATAATGGACAACAAATTGATAAATGCCAAGATTGTCCTCACAAATACGAAAATACAACATTAAAAGAAGAAAATAAAATGCTAAAAATGTCTCCTTATTTCGATGGAGAAGATATTTCTAGCGTAGAAGATAATTTACAAAATAAGGAGAACCAATATGACCACTATTAAGTTTTTAACCAGTGATAAAATTTTTCCTTTGGCAAAATTACCAAAGTATAATGGAAAACAACAATCCCTTAAAGTTGACGACTTTATTAAATATTATAAAAATACCCGTAGTAATATTGAGGTAGAAAATAAGCAAATGGTGGCTATACTTGCTATTATCTGCGCCAAGATTTTTAAAATTGAATTAAGTATAACTTTATTAGCCAAAGAGTCTGCAACAGATTGGGAGCATATTGAAATCAATTATGATAATCCTCAATCTTTGCTTGAAACTGATAAAAATATTAAAAGGCTTTTAGATGCTGCAGACAGAGTTGGTTTTTATCACAGCAAACCATTTAATACACATTCTGATTTACAGTTTTGTATCGATCCAAATTATCAAGCCCAAGGTGAATATGGTTTTACTGCTAATCAATTATCTGATGCGACAGCAAAATTTAGTTGTAGTCACAATAGTACTGATAGTGCTTTTTATGCCTGTTTAATTACCCGTATCAATGGTTTATGTATTGCTGAACATCTTATCAACAAAAGAGATGATAGTCAACGAATTCAGCAGTTTTTTCAGAAAATTATTTCTAAACCGATTTTTGAGCAGTTGCAGAATAAACTCCAACAGGCATTGAGCAAAACCGCAAGTAGTGTAGAAAGTTTACACGTGATGGACAAACAAATTTTGTTGCCAGTGTTTGATGGTGAAAATGAATATATTGCAATTACTCCAATAATTAACCCAATAGTTTTTGCTGCTAGTGCTAAGGAGTGGTTTTATGTTAAAGAGCAAAGTACGCCATTCAAAAATATTAGTTTAGGTGGGAGTAATCCTAGCAATGCTGGTACTGCGACTGGTGAAGTTGCTGGGCAAAATTCTCGGTTTCAAATGCAGTTTCCAAAACAGTCCAAAAAACAAGCCAAACGTTATCTTTTTATGCTCAATAAAACTGATCGTTTTTTATGGTATAAAGACTTACAAGATGGCATAGAAAAACAACTTAGTGGTTATAAAAATAGTGAATTGCCTAATAAAACCAAGGAACGTCATTTAGAAATTGCGGTTAATATGGCTATTGATAATATTACGCAACAAGTACATAGTATTCAACAATATTATGAAAATGCTGATGAAGTTGAGAAAAAACAGTTAATTACCGATACTGAATTAATTTATCAAGCGGTGCTTTTCAATAATATAAAGTGTGATAAAGATGAAAAATATGACCCATTTTATCAGGCTTTAAAAGAAAGTTTTAAGAAGTTATCCCCCCAGTTTGGAGAACATATTCATGATGAGATTGTGCGAGAAATTAGGCGACAATTTGAAAATAAAATCACTTTAGGCGGAGGTTTTTAAAAAATGGCAACTTATATTGTTTTCCGTAACATGGAAGTAATTAATTGCACTTTATCTTCCAGTTATTTAACTGCAGATTTATCACAAAATGCTTATATTGGTTTTGCTCATAATTTAGCACGTTATCTGCAAGAAAATTTAATACCAGAAAGTGGTAAAAAAAATAAGCCAATACTGACATTAGGACAAGAACAAGTTTTTTCTATTATTAAACAGCTTGAATTTAATAAAGGTCATGCTGGTTTAGCTGGACATTTGAATGATAACAATCATAAAGCTTTAAATATTCCCATGAATCCATCAGAAATTAAGGGTAGTTTACAGCACACAATTGTTATTGTATTGACAAGTTTAAAACATGATGAAGAACAGGTACAGGAACAAGCTAAAAAATTTGTTCTATTCAATCGTTTTGCTGGCGGCGATATTCAAGTTATGGCAGATGATAATATCAAGGTTTATCAAAATGATAAAAATTTACAAGAGGCTTTGAAAACTGAAAAGGGCTGGCTTATTCAAGATGCTAGTGCTGAATTTGTTAAAGAAGCGGAAAATAAAGAAGCAAAGAATTATGATTATAGTAAAGCATTCAATAATTTTCTAACTACTTTTATCGAAGTTGATAAAAATGATAAAAACGATAAGAATAAGAAACATTACAAACGCTTGCATAAAGGTTGGTATTTTGCTTCTTTGGCTGGTTATCAATTGTTAGAAGCTCCTAAACAGCGAATTGGTGTACGTCTTAAAGATTGTCCACATGCTTTTGCTGAACCAATTATTAGTTTGCATAAATTAGATTATTATCGGCAACAACCTTTTAAAGAGTTATTTTGGCAGGCTACAATGATTGATAATACTTATCTTATTACTCAACAACATTCACCACAGGAATAAAATATGACATTACCATCCGTCAACGCAATTACTCGCACTATTTCACCAAGTCATGGTTTGTTTTATAGCTTTGATAGTCAAACTAAACAACAAAACAATCAACCAATTAGTTTACAAGAAATTAGTCTTATTGGTACCATGGGCAGTTTAAAAGAGGGCGAAAAAGCTAAAAAAGACTCCGAAGCTGATAAAGAACAAAAGCTATCTTCTAATATCCAAACTGTTGATACTTGTTTTTTACCACCAGAACATGATAGTTATTGTCTAAAATTCAACTTAAAAATTACTTCTTGGGTTGAAGATGTAATCAGCAATAATCCTGATGCTTTAAAAATTTTTCGTGATTTTATTACTCGCTATGAAAAAGAGGTTGGTGGAAAATTATTAGCAAGTCGCTATTTAACGAATTTAATTAATGGAAAATTCCTTTGGCGGAATAAATATGCCGAAAATAGGCAAGTAACTCTGCAGATAGCTGATAAGAAGCATGATTTTAATATTGATTTAGGTTTTGGTTTTAACGATAAATTTGCCAAAACTCAAGATAAAAAAGCTTTTGATGGTTTTGTTGAGCAATTTGCTAATGCCCTATTTAACAAAGATGATGCACTGGTACTTTATGTCGAAGCTAGTGGTAAAATTGGTTACGGACAAGAGATTTACCCATCCCAAGAATTTGTTAATGATGACAAGGAAACTAAAAGTAAAGTATTATTTGACGTTTTTAGCAAAGGTAAACGGGTTGCAGCTTTTCACAGCCAAAAAATCGGTAATGCAATCCGCACTATAGATACTTGGTATGCAGAAAATGCAACTCATGCTATTCCAGTTGACCCATTTGGACCAGATAAAGATAATCAAGATTTACGTCGTAAAGGCGTATCAGCTAAAGATAATAGTGTTTATTCCATGCTTAATCGTTTGTTGGATGAAAAGAAGGGAATTGAAGCAAATTCAGATGCTGGTCATTATTTGATGGCTTGTTTTATTCGGGGTGGAGTTTATTCTGGCAAAGGTAAAGATAAATAATGTCAGTTCATAAACTTATCCTTGAAGTAACTGACCCAGAAGATGGAGCTTATTTTATCAATAAGGCTTTAACTCGAATTCACGGTTATTTGCATCGGCATGGTAAAAATAATATTGGCTTGTGGTTTCAGAACGATACGATTATACTTTATGCCAGTGAACTCATTGAATTAGAACAAATTTTAGCAGATAATGCACTGGTGCATGATGTTAATCGGCATATTTTTAGTGCTAAATTTGAGCAAACTGATACCGAAATTACTCTTTGTAAACGCCGACGACTTGTTAACAACAGTGATATTAACCGTAAAATAAATGGTATAATAGGTTATATCAAAGCTAAAGTTAAGCTTAGTTCTGAAGATATAGAAACTAAGCGACAAGAATTGCTTGAGCGTTATAAACAAGCAAAAAATAATGTAACTTCAGATAATAAATATTTCGTGATAAAAACTCGTGAAAAACGTTTTACAATTTGGGTTAAACCAATATGTATTCAGAACCAAGATTTTGTACGACAGCGATTCAATAGTTATGGATTATTAATTGCAAACTATTAATATTTAAATCTATCCCAATATTTAATGTATTTTTTTATAAAAAGTAATTCATTGATTAATTTTTTATTATATTTTTTGTTTTTCAATCAATAAATAACTTTGATGAGCTTATATAATGGGATAGATTATTTTAAGATTAATAATATAAAAAATACAATAATTTTTAGGTATTTTGTAACTGTTTGAATATAAACGATAAAAAATATGGAGCAAAAAACATTGTATTTTTATTATTTTTGGAAAAAACTTGAATTAAATCAAATTGTTTGTTATAATTAATTACTA
>JAGLFE010000276.1 GCA_023144675.1 Thiomargarita sp.
TAAAACTGTTAGAACTATTGGGAAATTAGAGTTGAATAAATGTTAAAAAAACCAAATTTTAAAATAGGAGTAAAACAATGGAATTAGTATGTCCAGCAGGAAATTTACCAGCTTTGAAAGCGGCGGTTAATAATGGAGCCAATGCGGTTTATATCGGTTTTCGTGATGATACTAATGCGCGGCATTTTGCTGGACTTAATTTTACGCTGGCTAAAATGCAACAAGGTATTGAATATGCGCATAAACACCAAGTTAAAGTTTTTATTGCGATTAATACTTATCCGCAACCAGAAGGCTGGAAGCGGTGGACTGATGCAGTTGATCATGCGGCAGAATTGGGCATTGATGCGCTGATTTTAGCCGATTTAGGGATTTTAGAATATGCAACTGAGAGATGGCCAGATTTAGCGCGACATTTATCGGTGCAAGCTTCGGCAACTAATTATGAAGCTTTGCGATTTTATCATCATAATTTTGGGATTAAGCGAGTGGTTTTACCGCGTGTACTTTCATTGCCACAAGTAAAACATGTGATTGAAAACAGTCCAGTGCCGATTGAAGTATTTGGATTTGGCAGTTTATGTGTAATGGTAGAAGGACGTTGCTTGTTATCTTCTTATGTTACTGGCGATTCACCGAATACCTTTGGAGCCTGTTCTCCGGGACATGCGGTTGAATGGCGGGAAACTGAACAGGGTTTAGAAACTCGTTTAGGCGATGTGTTGATTGATCGGCGTGGAAAAGGTGAAAGTGCTGGCTATCCAACGGTTTGCAAAGGAAGATTCCAAGTGGGAAAAGATATTTATTATGCAATTGAAGAACCGATTAGTTTAAATACTTTAGAAATATTACCGCAATTAAAGGAAATCGGAATTTCGGCGATTAAAATTGAGGGTCGTCAGCGTAGTCCCACCTATGTGAAACAAGTTACGCAAGTGTGGCGAGCGGCTTTGGATGCTTGCCAAGTTAATTCAGAAACTTATAAACCACAAGCTAATTGGTTGGCTGAGTTGAGTAAAATATCAGAAGGTACGCAAGCTACTTTGGGAGCTTATCATCGTCCTTGGCAATAAATGGATTCATTATATAATCCTAACTCCCTAAGCTAAAATAATGGGTCTATTATTTAATAATAGTAACTACTTACCAAGTTAAAAAATACATATAAAATGTAGGATGCCGCTGAGGAACGAAGCGCATCAATCAGGTTAAAATTTTAACTCTTAATTAGCATTTAAAGCTTTAATTGGTAGATAGTTACTAATAATAAATTAATCCAGCCACTGTATTAAATAGTATAAAATAACTCCTTCTGACGAACGCGATGGTCCACAAACAATAGCAGGATAAAGATTTTTATCAGGTTGGGCTTCCTGTTTTGCTGCTTGCTCTGAATCCTTTTTAAAAACGCAATTTGTGGCAATACGTTTACGATTTCGTTTCTTATTAGGCATATAAACCAACGCATAACTAGCTTGCAGTTGATCATTTTGTATTAGTTGTAAAATAGTTGGCATAATTTTTAGGTAAATCGAAAATAGTAATTAATGAAGACTTTATTTTCAGTAGATATTAATAAATTAAATTTATCAAATAATATTTGATTTTAGAATTTTATGAGTTAAAATAATAAATTAATGCTAAAAAAACTGGAAGACAAAACTTTATTCAACAAATATTTTAGCTTCCATGACCAACTTATTTTAGCTTGATAGTTTTCAATTTTATACTGAAAGCTAGATTTATTTTAACTTGATTAAATTTAAATATAATTATGGTTTATGTTCCCGATTATAAACATGATATTTTTGTTAGCTATGCCCACGTTGATAATGAATCTTTAATTCCAGGTAGGACTGGTTGGGTAACTACATTAGTTAATGGCTTAAAAAAAGAATTAGCCAAACAATTAGGGCGAGAAGATGCTTTTTCTTTATGGATGGATCACGGGTTGCGAGGAAATGAGGCAGTTACACCCGATATTGACAATCAATTGAAAAATTCAGCTACATTTATTTTTTTCGCTACTAGAGGTTATTTTGCTTCGCATTGGTGCCGATTAGAATTCCACAGTTTTTTAAAACAGGTAGGTGAAGGCTCGGGTCGTTTATTTATGGTAGTTACAAAACCATTAGATGCTGAACAAAAATTACCTGAAATTGAAGAATTAGCTGGATACGATTTTTGGAAGAAGGATAGTAATGGGATAGCTCGCACTTTAGCAGAACCAATACCTAATCCTGAAACTGAGCCAGAATATTATATTAAACTGTCTGATATGGCGGCTCAATTAGCCGATAAATTGAATCATTTGCGTAATGAAGCAACTACAGAAGATAATGGTGTTAAATTATCTCGTTTAAAAACAGCTAAAAAAGCCCGTTTAGAAGCAGAAAAAATTAGTTTAGACACCACATTAAATGGCTTGTTAAAACAACATGATTCTATTTCCAAATCGCTAACATTACGACTACCAGCAGAAAATAGAAATGATTTAAAAAATCAATTACATAAATTAGAAGATCAAGCTGAAGATTTAGAGCTACAAATTGAAGTTATTGATAGTGAATTAAAACGGTTGCTTGGTTAATATGCGTGCTTTTACCCTGCTTGAATTAGTTATTGTATTATTTATTTTTGCCTTATTATCTAGTATTGTATTACCTAAATTAATAACTATATACGATGGTATCCAAATAAGTTATCAGCGGGATGATATTTTAGCCAAATTAGCGATTTTAGGCTACACCGCTTATGAGCAGGGTGAAAATTTTAGCTTAATTACCTACCCGATTCAAAATAACTCACAACTAAAACCTATCCCGCTTGAATTTCCAGCAGGTTGGCAGTTAAATACCCATCAGCCAATTAATTTTTATTCTAACGGCTTTTGTGGTGGTGGACTTATCTATCTTTCCTATCAGGATATAAAACAACGTTATTCTTTTAGAGTTAGTTTAGAATCTCCTTTTTGCAAACCAATTCTGCAACCATGAATAAAAATCAAAACGGTTTTACTTTACTGGAAGCCATTATTGCCTTAGTTTTAATCAGCGTAACGGGTATTGCGTTGCTAAACTGGGTAAACACCAACTTATTAACTTTAAGGCAAGTCCAAAAAATTCAGCAACGTCAATTAGCAACTAGAAATGCCTTAGAATTTATTGAAACTGTAGATTTAGAAGATAGAAAATATGGTGAAGAAATAGTTGGAATTTATACCTTCAAATGGGAAACCCGTACAGTAGAAGAATTAAAAAATGGTAGCGGATTTTTTTTAATGGCTTTATATGATGTGCAGATAGAAGTTTTAACTGAGCAAGAATTATTAGCCAGCTTTAATATACGTCAAGTTGCTTTCAAATCTATTGAACTACCTGATTATTACTTTTAAAATGTTATCTGTTATCATTATTACTAAAAATGCGGCAAAACATATAAAAAACTGCCTAGATTCCGTGGCATGGGCAGACGAAATTATTATTGTAGATAGCGGTAGTACTGATGATACTTTAAATATTTGTCGCTCATTTACTGATAAAATTTTTGTTAATACTGATTGGCAAGGATTTGGTTTACAAAAAAACCGAGCTTTAAATAAGGCAACTCAGGAATGGATATTATCTATTGATGCTGATGAGCAAGTTACACCCGCTTTAAAACAAGAAATTAAACAAATAATTAATCAAAGCAATTGTTCAGCCTTCCTTATTCCACGCCGTTCACACTATTGCCAGCGAGAAATTAAACATAGCGGCTGGTATCCCGATTATGTGCTTCGATTATTTCGTCGAGATGTTGCCAAATTTAGCCATGATTTAGTACATGAAAAAGTAGAAACTATAGGCGAAATAGGTACTTTAAATCAAGCTTTATTACATTATCCCTTCGATTCATTGGAACAAGTCTTGGATAAAATTAATCATTATTCAACAGCTAATGCGTTACAACATTATCAAAATGGCAAAGCTTCTAGTTTAAAAACAGCCATTTTTCATGGAATTTGGGCATTTTTACGCACTTATATTTTACAACGTGGTTTCTTGGATGGTCGTGAAGGTTTTATTTTAGCCATATCTAATGCGGAAGGGACTTATTATCGTTACCTAAAATTAATGTATTTACAACAAAAATATGTTCAAAATTAGTATCATTGTAGCAACTTATAATAGACCCGATGCCTTATATTTAGTATTAAAAGCACTAGCCGCCCAACAAGTAAATAATTTTAATTATGAAGTTATTATTGCCGATGATGGTTCAGATGCAAAAACCCAAGATTTAATTCAGCAACTTCAACCCCAATTAACCTATCCCTTACAACATATTTGGCAAAAAGATGAAGGATTTAGATTAGCAAAAATAAGAAATCTAGCCATTGCTGCTTCCACAGGTGATTATTTAATATTCTTAGATGGTGATTGTGTTCCGCAAGTTGATTTTATTGCAAAACATTATCAATTAGCTGAAAAGGGTTGGTTTGTAGCTGGTAATCGTATTTTATTAAGTTCCATTTTTACCCAGAAAGTCATTGAAAACCAACAAGCAATTTGGAGCTGGAATATTTATAAATGGCTAGCAATTTATTTGCAGCGTAAAATTAATAGGCTCTCGCCTTTATTACGTTTACCAAATAATTTTCTCAGAAAACTACATAAATTAAAATGGCAAGGAGCAAATGGTTGCAATATAGCAGTTTGGCGCAAAAATATTTTAGCTATTAACGGTTTTGATGAACAATTTCAAGGCTGGGGACATGAAGACGCTGATTTAGTTGTTCGCTTATTCAAACAAGGTGTTTATCGAAAAGAAGGACGTTTTGCTGTACCAGTTTTCCACTTATGGCATCCACAACAAGATCGTAGCCAAGAAGCAGAAAATTTTGCTCGCTTAGGACAACAGTTGTAATAATTAACGTAATTGCTCACTTTCCCCAACCTACTGTATAATGGGTGATAACATTCCCATCTCCCTAAATCCCTCTCCCAAAAGGCGAGGAACTTCATTTTTCATTCCTTGGAACATTTCTTAAACACTTACCTCCTAGCAGGAGGGGATTGAGGGGGGTAGTTTATTACCTAATTATAGGATTCGAGGGTAGTGAGCAAATTACTAATTAACTGCTTTTGGAAATGAATTTACCCATATATAATAGTATTATTATATTAAAATATTAACATTTACTAAATTTTTTTATATAAAGTATAAATTGTTACTCATATAAATAAAAAAAAATTAATTTTTAATAAACCTAATTAATTTTTATCCATGCTTTTATTAAACCCACTCTTTGAATTTAATAATCCAATGCCTAGTTAAATATAAAATATAGTTTTATCGAAAAAAATTGCCATTCCAATAAATTTGATAAGATTTTATCACATCAAATTATTTTTAGCAGACTCATTAAAAAAAATGAATGAACAAGCCAAACTTTATCTTTTAGCCAGTGGGTTATTTAATCAACCTACTCACAATCGTATAAAAGATTTACATTGCCTAATTGATGAGTTATTACAAACTATGCCTGAGTGGGAAATATTAAAGGCATTAAAACCGCATTTGAAATATAGTGAGGATTTAGAAACGGAATATAGCCGATTATTTATATTATCTTTTCCTAATGAAGCAGTGCAACCATTCGCTTCATACTGGATAGAATCAGATCATAGCTTGATGGGAAATTCTACCTTAGAAGTTAAAAGAATGATGTTGGAACATGGTATAGAAATAGCCGAAAACACTGGATTATTGCCAGACCATATTGTTTCGGAACTAGAATTTATTGCCTATCTTGTCAGTCAAGATGATGAAAAATCCCAACAAACTCAACAACAGTTATTAGAACAGCATTGTTCTTATTGGATACCGCTATTCATAACAGCTCTAAATAAGGCAAATCCAATACCTTATTATCAATTATCTGCTAATTATCTCAAACAACTAATGATACCAACATAATAAGTTTATGTTACTCAATTAGGTTTTGAAATTAACTATTTCCTAGTTCTATTCTTATAAATATCTTATAAATAAAAAAAATTAGCTAAGATATTTGGTAGTCCTGAATAAAGTAGTGTTGTACAAAAAAAATTCTTTAGGTATTAAATACTTAACAAGTTTATCACTATTTTGTGCAGGACTACCAGATATTTAACTGTATTTGAAATGAAGGAGTATTAATATATATGAGTACCCATGATCATTTTGATCCATCTCGCCGTGCCTTTCTTGGTGCAGCTACTGGTGGTACGGCACTAACCATTGCAGGACTACCTAGTCAAGCTTTAGCAAGAATCAATGCCCCCCATGACCATGAAGAATTAAAAAAAACCACAGAAGTTTTCGGCTTTTGTGATATGTGCTATTGGCGATGCGGTTTAAAAATCCGTTCTCGTGATGGACGCGCTGTCAAAATTGATGGCAATACGGAACATCCTAATAACTGGGGTGTAGTTTGTGCTAAAGGTAATTCTGGTTTAATGGTTGCTTATGCCCCAAATCGGCTTAAATACCCTATGAAGCGAGTAGGTAAACGGGGTGAAAATAAATGGAAGCAAATTTCTTGGGATGAAGCCCTAGATACTGTAGCTACTGAATTAAACAAAGCTAAAGAAAAATATGGCCCTCAAACCCTTGCCCTTATTGGACATGGTAGTTGGGAAAAACCCTATCATCGTCTTGCTCATGCTTTTGGGACTCCTAATACTACTAGTCCAGTTTTTGGACTTTGTTGTGGACCCCGTGGCGTATCCAACATGATAATAATGGGACGTAACTTGACTGGGAATGAAACCATTGATTTAGAAAATTGCAAATACTTCCTGATGATGGGACGTAATATCACTGAATCATTGCATAATGGTGAAACTTTAGGTTGGGTAAATGGTGTCGCTAATGGAGCGAAAGTAGTTTATTTTGACCCCCGTTATAGTATTACTGCTGCTAAAGCCGATGAATATTATGCAATTCGTCCATTAACTGATCATGCTTTCCTATTAGCCATGATTAATGTAGTGATTAATGAAGAATTGTATGACAAACAGTTTATAGCTGAATATGTTGTAGGCTTTGATGAGCTTAAAGAACGAGTGCAAAAATATACCCCTGAATGGGCGGAACCAATTACAGAAGTTCCCGCTCAGGATATTCGTCGTCTTGCCAAGGAAATGGCGGCTAAAGCTCCATCAGTATTTGTTTATGCTCCTCGTCGCATGACTAGAACTTCTAATGATTTTGGAACGGGAATGGCAATTACTATCCTAAATACCTTGTTTGGAGTTTGGGGACGTAAAGGTGGTGTTTTTACCCCGCAAAACTACAAAGTTCCTGAAATTGATTTACCGAAATTTGAACATGCTACGGCTAATCGTATTGATGTTGGTGGTGATTTTAACTACGAACAACCCGAAATCCCAATCGCACATATTCAGGATAAAGATGGTAAATATCAACGTGCTGATGGTGCTGGTGTTATGGGACGTTGGCCAATTGCTAACCCACAATACGGACTAACAAATGAAATGTGGAAGGCGATGGCAGAACAAAGACCTTATCCAGTTAAAGCCTTAATGACTGCTGGCGGCAATGGTTTTTTAAATAGCACCAATTACGATATAATTCGCAAAGCATTAGAAACCGTTGATTTTTATGTTGCAACTGATGTAATTCCTAACGAAATGAATATGTATGCGGATATTTTATTGCCTGAAGCGAGTTATCTTGAACGTTATGACGATTTACAAGTTGGTGGTGGTCGTGAAGGTTATGTTGCTGTAAGAATGCCTGCTATGAAACCATTGCATGGCACTCGTGATGCTTGGACAATTTGTAAGCAACTGGCTGATCGTATGGATTTAGGTGCTTATTTCCCACATGATTCCATCAAAGAATTAATAGATGATAGACTGAAAAAAGCTGGTTCATCGTTAGCGGAAATTGAGAAAGTTGGGATTTTAAAAATTCCAGCCGATCCGAAAAAGAATTTTCCCCTCGATCATGGTGGCAAGTTGAAAATTAAGACACCAAGCGGTAGCTCTAAAGCTGAAATGATTCCTGGGATGCTCAAAATGATGGGTTATGATAAAGCCTTAGATTACGTGGAACAAGTTCGTCCTAATGAAGACGAGTTTCACATGACCTTTGGGCGGATTGGTTTTCATACTCATGCTCGCACCCAAGATAATGTTTGGACAGCCGACTTGATGCGGGAAAATGTGTTGTGGATTCATCCAGAATCAGCCGCTAAACGAGGAATTAATGAAGGCGATTTAGTTAAAGTCAGTGATCGTAAAGGTCGTTCGGGGGAAATTAAAGCAAAAGTTACCATTCGGATTCGTAAAGATACTATCTTTATGGTTCATGGTTTTGGTCACTGGGATAGCCGCATGACTACAGCGAATGGTAAAGGTTTAGCGGATTCAGATTTGGCTTCTTATGAAGTAGATCCCTCTATTGGTTCTATGAGTATGGGTCTATCTCTTGTCAAAGTTGAAAAAGTATAAGGGGGTAATAAAATATGTCTAAACAATATGTTATGTTAGCTGATACAGTTCGTTGTATTAACTGTAAAGCTTGTGTTGTCGCCTGTCGTGCCGAATGGGAAACCCCAATGGGTCATACCCGTGATTGGGTTACAGAAGTTGAATTAGTGCAAAATAATCAGCCCCAAGTAATGTTATTCCCTGGTCGCTGTCAACATTGTGATGATGCTCCTTGTATTGAAGCCTGTCCTTCTGGTGCTGCCTATAAACGTGAAGATGGTATCGTATTACAAGATAATTGTATTTGCTCTGGTTGTGAACTTTGTGTACCTGCTTGTCCTTATGAAGCACGTTGGCTCAATCCAGAAACCAATGCCATTAGCAAATGTACCTTCTGTCAACCTCGAATTGACGAGGGACTTGAACCAACTTGTGTGCAAACTTGTGTCGGTCGTGCTTTGATTTTCGGCGATATAAACGATCCAGAATCTGAAGTTGCCAAACTTTTGCAGGAAAAAGAATGGTTACAATTGGTTACAGATGAAGTAAATATTGGACCTAATCATTATTACTATACTGCTGGTGAAGCAATACCAGACGAAGTAATGCCTAAATTAAATGAACGTCATCTCCCTGGTACAATTATGAAAAATGTAGTTAATCCAGTGGGAGCAATTGGTATCGGTGCTATGTTATTAACCTTCCTAGGTGCTGGCGTGGTGAAATTGATAAGTCGCCGCGATGAAGTTAATACATCCGAAAATAAGGAGGAAAAATAATTATGAGCGATACTTGCAATACCATTTGTGTACGAGAAAAGAAAACTATCCGCTTGCATTGGTTTAATGCCTTCTGTTGGCTACTTTTATTAGCCAGTGGATTTGGTATTATTTCTGGAGATTTTGTCCGTATAGCTCCTGCTATTTGGCCAGAATTTATGCAGGGTTTATTCGGTGGTAATGAGAATCTAATACTGGCTCATATTATTGTGGGACTTATTTGGGCAGGTATTTTTGTCCTGTTTAGCCTATTTAACTTTAAGGGCGTAGTTTTTCCTTTTCTCAAACAAGTTCTTGTAATTACTCCAATGGCGGTTATTAGAGATACTTGGTCGATGACAGTTACTTTAGCCCATTTATTCGGGATAATGAAAAATATTAAAGTTCCACCGCAGGGTCGCTATAATGGCGCACAACGCTTATTGGGAACTATGATTATTTTCTGTTCTTTACTTCTTGTTGCTTCGGGAATATATTTATTCTTTGGACCTCAATTCTTAAATTTTTCCGATGATGCTCTTTATGGTATGATTTTCCGCTGGGCTTTAGTTGCACATGCAGGTTCAGTCTTTTTAGTAATAATTGGTTTAGTAGCTCATATATACTTTGCCCTTATTGAAGAGCGGGAATGTTTGGAAGCGATGAAATCTGGCCATATTAGCGTTGATTTTGTCAAACATCATAATGAATTATGGTATGAAGAGCTTAAAAAAGAAGGTAAAGTTTAAGTAATTACGATACCGATTTTATGTAATTATCTCAGTAGAAAATAATGAAAAACCCAATCGTTCTTTTTGGATGCTTGGGTTTTTTTATGTCCAAATTAATGTAGGCAACGCATTAATTCTCGCATTTCTGTAAGTAATTTATTTTTAGAATTTCGGCTTGACATATTGATAATTCGTTGTTAAACTATTTTTATAGAGGGTTTTATAATTTTAATGAGATTATATCAAACTAATTTTAGAAAATTCTCTTTAATATTATTTGCCTGAATTGTCGATAATATTGAATATTTTAGCAAATTTGCCATTATAACATTATTATTAGGTATATTTGACAGGATAATTTTTAAATCGGGCAA
>JAGLFE010000277.1 GCA_023144675.1 Thiomargarita sp.
TCTTAACTTGGTAGGTAGTTACATATATTTTATCGTTACTTACCAAAATACAAGATTCTACAATAGCTGTACTAGCAATCATTATATCAATGTTATGTTTTTTGCTGCTCTCTTTATTTAAATTTCGAGAATTTACTAATGATTTCTTTAATTGTCCAAAGTATGACGATGCTTTTTGACTCAAAGATAATAAGTAAAAATCATTCACAATATTATCAATTTTATCTCTAATTATTTTTTTTATACCCTTATTAGAAGTATTTTCATAACCATATTCTAATTCATATAATGTAAGAATCGAAATATATAAATTATCATCTTCTAGTGTTTCCATCTTTTCACAAATTTTTAGATAATTTTCTCCTTTTCCACTATAAAGATCAGAAATAACATTCGTATCTAAAATATATTTCATATATTATTTATCATGAATAAACTCAAAATTTTCTCTTAACTCCTTCATATCTTCTTTCATTTTATTCCATGCCTTTTGAAATTCAGGATTTTTAATGTCTGGATCATTCCTAATCCTTTTAACTATTTTTGCCCACTTTGAATATTTTTTTTGGTTAATTTCTATCAAATGTGGCTTTATATTGTTAATTCCTCTAGCTTGCAGCCATTTGATAACATCATCCATATACTGCATTTCTAAAATACCTTTTATTTCTTTTAAAGAAATTTTACCAGTTATATAATCCCTAATAATAAGTCCTTCTTTTATAGCTTCTTGTAGTTCTGTATGTTCTTTACCTTGAATAAAAAATTCGGGAATTGCTATTTGTATATTAGGCATTTTATTAAATTGTTAAAAATTAGAATTAAATAAATAGTAACTATCTACCAAGAAATACGTATAAAATGTTGGATGCTGTTGAGAAACGAAGCGTATCAATCGTGTTAATATTTGGTAATCCTGCATATTATAAATGAGAAAAAAATCACAGTTTAGACAGTTACGTAAATTCTAACATTCCTATCAAAATTAACAAAATTTCTTTTAAATCAACTGGCAACGTATAAGCTGCCATATCTTTTTTTTAAAATTTATTTTTTCGATCCAATAAACTAAACCGCCACACATCACCTAAAGTAATTGCACCATATAAAAATGTTTGTTTATCTTCAAGATAATTATCCAAGGCAATCAGTTCCACCGCTAATTGATTAAAGCCATGTTCTAAATCTCCATTTTTAGCTTCAAGAATAATAATATTATTAGTAAATTTGAGTAAATAATCAATATTACCACTTAAATTTTTACCCGCATTTAAGGGATATTCTACATTAATTTTTGCTTGAACGTATTCAAGTAATTCTAATAATAACGGTGTAATATAAAATTCTCGTTTTGCCATTTCTGAATTTAAAGAAATTAAAGGCAATTTTTTAATATAAGTTTCTCTTAATCTATCTAAATTTCCAATATCTTCAGAAGATTTAGGCAATTCTAATTCAGTGAAGGAATATTGATAACCAAATTCCGTAACAATTTCATTAATCGGATAATTCAGTTTAAAATAGTCAGAAAAGGTATATTTTTTATTTTTTTTAAAATTTCCATGGAACTATTTGACAGCTATCTCTTAGCAAATTCACAAAATCATCAAGCGGTATTGCACCTTTATCTTCACCTTTTCTAAGCCGAACTGCTACCTTTTGTTCTTCAACTTCCCGTTTACCGATAATTAATAAAAACGGTACTTTTTGCAAAGTGTTTTCACGAATTTTTAGTCCAATTTTTTCATTTCTTACATCGGCAATTGCTCGAAAACCTTGTTTATTCAATTCAGCTTCTACTTGTTGTGTGTATTCAAGTTGTTGATCGGTAATGTTCATAACAGCAACTTGCACTGGAGTTAGCCAAACGGGTAAATCGCCACCATATTCTTCAATCAAAATCCCAATAAATCGTTCCAATGAACCTAAAATTGCTCGATGCAACATAACTGGTACTTGTTTATTACCATCCGATGCTACATATTCTGCTCCCAATCTGCCTGGCATCGAAAAATCAACTTGAATAGTGCCACATTGCCACAGTCGATCTAAACAATCTTTTAATACAAATTCTATTTTTGGACCATAAAATGCACCTTCGCCAGGTTGTAAATCCCAATTTATTTGCTTATTATTCAGGGCTAATTCCAAAGCCTTTTCTGCTTTATCCCAAACTTCATCAGAACCTACCCGTTTTTCTGGACGAGTGGATAATTTAATAATAATATTTTCATTTTTAAAACCGAAATCATTATAAACTTTAAATACTAAATCAATAAAATCTGCAACTTCGCTTTGTATTTGCCCTTCAGTACAAAAAATATGCGCATCATCCTGAATAAAATTGCGAATCCGCATTAAGCCATGTAAAGTACCAGAAGCTTCATTGCGATGACAAGAGCCAAATTCAGCCATCCGTAATGGTAAATCACGATAACTTTTTAGCTTTTGATTAAAAATTTGAATATGGCAAGGGCAATTCATGGGTTTAACCGCATAATCCCGATTTTCTGAATGGGTGGTAAAAATCATATCACCAAATTTGTCCCAATGCCCTGATTTTTCCCATAAAGAGCGATCTACTAATTGTGGAGTATTCACCTCTTGATAGCCATGATTGCGTAATAAATTGCGGATATAATTCTGAATTTGCAAATAAACTAACCAACCTTTATGATGCCAAAAAATCATGCCAGGTGCCTCGTCCTGAACATGGAATAAGTCGAGTTGTTTACCTAATTTACGATGATCACGCTTTTTCGCCTCTTCTAAACGGTGCAAATAAGCCTTTAAGTCCTTTTTATTCGCAAACGCTACTCCGTAAATTCGCTGCAACATTTCATTATTGGAATCACCACGCCAATAAGCTCCTGCCAATTTGGTCAATTTGAAAGCTTTTAGTTTACCCGTATTCGGTACATGTGGACCTCTACATAAATCGGTAAAATCGCCTTGTTGGTAAAGCGATAAATCTTCATTGCTAGGAATGGATTCAATAATTTGGGCTTTGTATTCTTCACTTAAATCGCGGAAAAATTTGGTAGCTTCATTGCGAGATAGAGTAGAACGGCTAATGGGTAAATTTTGTTTTACCAATGCTTCCATTTTTGCTTGAATTGTTATTAAATCTTCAGGAGTAAAACTCTTTTCATAAGCAAAATCGTAATAAAAACCGTTTTCAATCATTGGACCAATGGTAACTTGGGCAGTTGGAAAAAGTTGTTTAACTGCTTGTGCCATTAAATGTGCGCAGGAATGACGAATAATTTCTAGTCCAATTGGATCACGGTCGGTAATAATCGTTAATTTTACATCTTCTTCTATCAAAGTAGAGCTATCAAGTAAACGCTCACCAATTTTACCTGCTAAAGTAGCCTTTGCTAGTCCAGCACCAATATTACTTGCAACTTCAGCAATTGTAACAGCTTGTTCAAATTGTCGGCAACTGCCGTCAGGTAATGTGATAATAGGCATAACTAAGATATTCTATGTTAGAAAGTATTGAAATTAAAATTGGATTGGCAATAAATAAAGATGAAAGGAATTAGGCAGGCATATTATTTTTTAAGTAATTTTTAATTATATAGTAGGAAATTATCTAAAAATTTAAGAATGTAAGATATTAGTAAATTCATTGATTGATACCCCAGCTTGCTTGAGTATTCCTGTCAATGTGCCTATCTTCAATTCCCGATGGTTTGGTACAACACATCCAAAAGAACCACGTCTAAGAATAATATGACTACCACGTTGTCGTACTATAATAAAACCTAATTTTTCTAAAGCTCGTATAGTTTCCATACCTGAGATAACAGGCAATTTAGGCATATTTTGTTACCTCAAAAGTCGTCAACAATGGACGTACAATTATGTCTAATGGAAATTCTTCAAGATACAATTCACTAGCTTCACATAAATTAGTTATAGCTTCTTCTATTGTTTCGCCTTGTGTGGTTGTTCCTGTTTCAGGATTAAAGGCTACATATCCACCTTCAGGTGCAGGTGTTAATACTGCTGAAAGCTCCATAGTTCTTTTCTTTATATATAAATTAGGAAAACCATTTTTTAAATAACTTACATCATTAAATTTGGTGGGTGCGAGTGGGATCGAACCACCGACCACTACCATGTCAAGGTAATACTCTACCACTGAGCTACGCACCCGTAAAATAATTAGTATATAATATCATAATAACTAATAAATTACAAGCTATTTTTTATAATTTTTCTTCAAACCTACTTATATGTAAATTAAGTGTAACTATCTACCAAGAAATACATATAAAATTAAGTAAAAATGTA
>JAGLFE010000278.1 GCA_023144675.1 Thiomargarita sp.
ACTAGTTGGCGTGAAAGTTTGCGAAAAATTAGCGAAATGGATGATAAATTATTGCGTATTATAGGCTTTTTTAGCATGATATTTGGAGTTATGTTACTTTATATATTGCACTCCAAGCTTATATAAAAATTATTTATTGAATTACGGTGGGTTAAACGTTTCGTTACTTTATTTCCTAGTACCCGCCCTACTTTTTAAACAGTGCATGATATAGAGAATAATTATGGGTAAAAATGTAGTTATCATTGGTACACAATTTGGTGATGAAGGTAAGGGTAAAATTGTTGATTTACTCACTGAAAAAGCGGTGGCTGTTGTCCGTTTTCAAGGCGGACATAATGCAGGACATACACTGGTTATCAACAATAAACAAACTATTTTACATTTAATTCCTTCTGGCATATTACGGCAAAACGTACAATGTTTAATTGGTAACGGTGTTGTGTTGTCGCCAAGTGCTTTAGCTGAAGAAATTAAAATGCTTGAAGATAGAGGAATTCCAGTTCAAGAACGTTTGTATATTAGTGATGCTTGTCCTTTATTGCTTCCACATCATGTTGTACTTGATCACGCAAGAGAAGTAGCGCGAGGTAAAAATAAAATTGGAACAACTGGTCGTGGAATTGGTCCAGCTTATGAAGATAAAGTAGCTCGTAGAGGTTTACGAGTTGGCGATTTATTGAATGCTAAAACTTTTGCAGCTAAATTAGAAACTGTTTTAGAATATCATAATTTCGTTTTAGAACACTATTTTAAATCAGAAACTGTTGATTTGCAAAAAACTTTGGATGAAACATTGGCAATGGGAGAATCTCTGAAACCAATGATTACCAATATACCTGAAATGTTAAACCAACTGCGATCTGAAGGTAAAAATATTTTATTTGAAGGCGCACAGGGTACGTTTTTAGATATTGACCAAGGAACTTATCCTTTTGTAACTTCTTCTAATACTACTGCTGGTGGAAGCGCAACTGGAAGCGGAATCGGTCCACGGGATTTAGATTATATTCTTGGAATCACTAAAGCTTATACAACTAGAGTTGGTTCAGGACCTTTCGTAACTGAATTATTTGATGATGTGGGCAAACATTTATCAAGTAAAGGGCATGAATTTGGTGCAACTACTGGTCGAGCGCGTCGTTGTGGTTGGATTGACATTATTGCTATGAAACGGGCTACTGCGGTTAATAGTTTAACTGGTATTTGTTTGACTAAATTAGATGTATTAGATGGTTTAGAAACTATCCGTATTTGTGAATCCTATCAATATGGTGAACAAATTTTAACTACTTTGCCAAACGATGTAGATATTTTAGCGGCATGTAAACCTATTTACACTGAGATGTCTGGTTGGCAAGAAACTACTGCTGGAGTGCGTAATTATCAAGAATTACCTACTAATGCACGTGCTTATATTGAGAAATTGGAAAAATTATTGGGTATTCCTATAGATGTTATTTCGACTGGTGCTGAACGTGATGATACGATTATCAAACAGCATCCATTTGGTTAATATTAATTTTTCATGTTATTAGTAAACATT
>JAGLFE010000279.1 GCA_023144675.1 Thiomargarita sp.
GTATTTCTTGGTAGATAGTTACGATTTTATTTAGTAATACCAATTATGATAATGATCACTCGATTGATTAAATAATTTTTTGAGTAGATTGTCTTTTTAATATTTTTTTAATAAAATCCGAATATGTTATTATGATAAAAAGGAAGGAATATTAATGGATAAAGTCTTTAAAGTTGGTTTATTTGGACTTGCTTCTAATGAAAAGAATACATTAGGTAGTATTTTTAAATTAGCCGCTGCCCGTAGTCGTCGTTATACAATTGTAACTAATGAAGAAATTGCAACTAGCGATATTGTGCTGGTTGATATTGACGATGCTAATGCGCTTAATAAATGGCGCAGTTTTAGTGTTCATCATGAAAAAATACCAGCGATTAGAGTAACTAAGATAAAACCTACTAAAATAACAGAGAACGAAGTATATTTACGTCGCCCCTTAACTTTAAAACGAGTACTTGAGACTTTAGATAAAGTAACCATAGAAGTTCACAAATATGTACCAGAATTAGTTGTTGGTGGTGAAGAAGTATTAGATGAAGAAGCCCATGCTGCTTTATCAGATGCGGCTAAAAGTGCTAGGAAAGCTGCGAAAGCTTCTTCAAGTGGTATTAAATCTTTAGTTGTTGACGATGCCTTATCTGTACGTAAATCTATGGAAATTCAATTAGGTTTATTTGGAATGGATATTGATTTTGCTGAAACAGGCGAAGAAGCATTGGAATTCATAAAAGAAAATGTATATAATATTATCTTTTTAGATTTAATGTTACCTGGTATTGATGGTTATAAAGTATGTAAAGAAATAAAATCAAATAAAGTCTCTAAAAAAACTCCAGTTATTATGCTAACAGGTAAAGGTTCACGTTTCGACAAATTAAAAGGTACAATGGCAGGTGCAAATGAGTATTTAACTAAACCTGTTGAACAAGAACAACTTAAAGCAGTTATAAAAAAATATTTACCCAAAATAGCCGCTAAAGATTAAATATTCTGATTTACTTTATTTTGAGAGAGTAGTATGTTAATTAAAAAAATTCTGATTGTTGATGATTCTACCGTTGATCGTTTAAATCTTAAAAACATTGTATCTGAAGCTGGTTATGAAGTTATACAAGCGAGTTCAGGACTTGAAGCAATTGAGATAGCTGAAAAGGACAAGCCAGACCTGATTTTTATGGATGTTGTCATGCAACAAATGGATGGTTATCAAGCTTGTAGAGAAATTAGCCACAATAATGCGACTAAAAATATCCCCGTGATTTTTGTAACTAGCAAAGGACAAAAAGCTGACCGTTTATGGGCTGATATGCAAGGAGGCAAAGCGTTAGTACAAAAACCTTATACTTCTACTCAAATTGTTGAACAAATTAATAAGTTTAAATAATTTATACTACATTTAACCACTTTAAGAGTAATAAAATGTTATATTTCCATATAATGCGCCCTTATTTTATCCTAAGTCTTTGTTTATTATTAGTCGCAGGATGTGATTTTGCTGATTTTTCAGATGATAGTGATGAACGTGATAATTCATCTGTAGAATTATCATTTGCAGTTGCGCCTAATATTGCATGGATGCCATGGTATTTAGCCAATGAAGAGGGGGTTTTTAAACGCTATGCAATGGAAAAAAATATCCAATTTAAATTTATCCAAGATAATTATCAAGAAACAATAGATAGATTTATAGCTGGAAATATTCATGCCATTGCAATTTCCAATATTGATGCCATCGCCCAGTTAGTTAAACGTGAAATTAAAGTAGATATTATTCTGATTACTAACCGAAGTACAGGAAATCACACTATTTTACTCCCAGAAAATGCTAACTCAAGTTCCTATGCCATTCGTGGAAAAACATTTGCTTTGACTAAATATTCCGCCAATCATTATCTATTTGATCGTTATCTAATTCGTCATCAAATCGCATTTACGGATGTATCTATATTAGATACTCCTCAAACTAACATTTTTGATACTTTTAATTCCAAAAAAGTATATGGAGTGGTTACTAATAATCCTTATGCTTACAAAATTATGCATACGATTGCAACTAAAACTTTATTCAATAGTCGTCAAATTCCCAAAGAAATTTTTGACTTTATAATCGTTAGGCGAGAAACGCTACTTAAACACCCAGAATTTGCCCAAATATTATTATTTAGCTGGTTCTCTATTATGGAAAGATTGCAAGGTAATAAAAGAGGTCCCACTTTAGACGCTTTAGCAAGTTTAGCTCAACTACCTAGGCAACAATATGAAAACCAACTGGAAAATAATATTTTAAATGACACTTCAATTAAAGCTTTAGCTTCCATACGTGATCGGCGTATTAGAAAAACCATGCGTCATATTCGTTATTTTATTCAACGGCATCAATTATCTAATAACGATGGATTTTCCAACTGGATTTCTTATCCTGGTCGTACCCCAGCAATTATTCACTTTAATGGTGAACCTTTACAAACATTTGTTGCACCTAAACATAAAACTTTTTAACCTCTTAAATTCAATTTTCTTGAATAAAATCAATATATTTGATGTAAATAATGTATTTGTGTAGCTTATGAAATTATCTCCTAGTCAAGCATTAAATCGCCCCTTAATTAGGGACGATGATGATATGAATATAGCTCTATTTGAAGAAACTAGTTATACTAGACGCTTAGGATTTTATATAGGTAGTGTAGGCTTGCTTATTGCATATCAAGCAAAGAGTGAATTAGTTGAAGTAACTCAAATTTGTAAAATACCTTTCACTGCTAATTGGTTGCAGGGTTTAATTAATTTACGGGGTAATTTAGTGCCAGTGTTTGACTTGCATGAATTATTACAATTGGAAAAAATGAAGACCAAGAAAACCACCTTACTTATTTTAGGGCAAGGGGATACTGCTGGAGCTATTTTAATTGAAGAATTACCTGTACATATTTCTTTTACTGAACAAGATAAATTGACACAACTACCACCATTACATTCAGTGATAAAACCTTATACATCCATTGCTTATGAAAAACAAGGTTTAGTTTGGTTTAATTTCGACCATCTAAGTTTTTTTAAATCATTATCTAGTCAATTAACAGCTTGATTATTTTAAAACTATAGACTCAACTTGCCAGGTTTTAAAGACTTAGGTTTGTCAAGTTATTTATCTGAAAAACTATACAGCCATCAATTTCAAAATAAAGTTGATAATAAAATATGAGATTACGCCAAAAAATGTTTGTGGGGTCAGCTGTTTTAGCTATGCTCCCAGTTTTAATTACTGCATTATTTACCAGTCAAATTGCCAGCAATCTAGGTCAACAAGCCTTGACAGAAAGTGCAAAAAGTCATATTACCTCCATTCGAGATGCCAAAAAAGCGCAAGTAGAAGACTATTTTAACTGGATTTTTAACCAAATACAAGTCTATGCCAAAGCAAAAACCACCATAGATGCAATGAGTGGATTAAAAGAAGCTTACCCAAGATTTAAGGAAGAAACTGCTTTATCAGGTGGATTTAACTTATCAGATGAAATGCTATTTGATGAAGATGAGGATGAAGATGGTCCACCCATGCCTTTTTCTGCAACTGAACAAAATAATTATATTGAAAAATATCAAAAAGCTTTAAAAAAATATTACATTACCGATTTTTCAGAGGAATATGACCATTCAAACGTAAATGAAGCACCTGATATGCTGTCTTATCTCAAATTATTAGGCGAAAATAGTCTAGCTTTACAATATCATTATATTGCTTCCAATCCAAATCCAATTGGCATTAAAGAAGAATATTTTGCTGCTACCGATTCTTCCAGCTATACCCAACTGCATCGTCATTACCATCCTTACTTGCATGACATACAAATGCGGTTTGACTTTGAAGATATACTATTAGTAGATGATAAAAATGGAGAAATTATCTACTCGGTGCTAAAAAACATTGACTATGCTACTTCTTTGCGGGATGGACCCTATGCAAAAACTGGAGCGGGCAAAGTCTTTGAAATACTGCATAAAGTACCCTATGGCACGGTTAAATTAGTCGATTTTTCCCCTTATTTACCCAGCTTTGATAGCCAAGTAGCATTTATTGGCACCCCTGTTTATGAAGGTGATAAAAGGCTCGGAATACTTATATTCCAAATATCAGTAAACAGCCTCAATGACATTATGACCAACCACCATGTATGGCGTTTTGACGAATCTGGACGTACTGGAGAAGTTTATATAGTCTCTAGTGATGGAACTATGCGCAATGATAGTCGGATGCTGATCGAAAATAAACAGGACTATTTAGAAGTGATAAAACAAGCAGGCTTAACTGACGATTTAATTGCCGAAATTAAATTAAAAGATACTAGCATTGGCTTACAGCGAGTTGATAATCCAGGAACTCGAGCCGCCTTTTCAGGAGTTACGGGTTTTGATTTGTATGAGGATTATCGAGGGGAATTTGTGCTATCAGCCTTTGCCTCGATTAATGTATCTGGATTGCAATGGGCAATATTTTCTAATTTGCAGGAGGCTGAATCGTTGGAGCGTTTGGATGAATTGACCAATGAAATCACCACTTGGACCTTTCCTATTGCTGTTATAATACTGATTGTTGGAGGGATAGCAGGCTTCTTTTTCTTTGGTAGAATTGCGGCTCCGATTTCCCAAATGGAAGCTACTGTTACCAAGGTGGCAGAAGGTGATTTTACCGCTCGAGCTAATATTAAAACTAATGATGAATTAGAAACTTTAAGTAATGCCTTTAATGGTTTATTGGATGACCGTTTAACTGCTTTGGCTAAGGCGGAGAAGGAAAATGAGATGTTAAATAACTCCATTATTGAGTTGCTCAAGGCTTCTTTCCAATTAAGTCAGAGGGATTTAACCGTGCAAGTGCCAGTAACTGAGGATGTAACTGGTCCATTAGCCGATGCTATTAATCAGATGGCTTCTGAAACTAGTAAGGTGTTGTTAAATGTGCGGCAGATTACTGAGAAGGTGGAAGCTTCCTCACAGCATGTTAAATCGCAAGGAGAGAATGTTTCCAAGGTAGCTGAGGCAGAGCGTGAGATTGTGGATACCACCATGGCTGAGTTATCGGCAGCGGCTGAGGCGATGAATAAAATTGCTGAAGTGGCTCAGTCTTGTAATGAAATTGCATTGCAGGCTACGGAAACTACTCAAACGGCTCTAATCACGGTAACAGATACGGTGCATGGTATTGGTGAAATTCGGGAAACTATACATGAAACGGAAAAGCGGATTAAGCGTTTAGGTGAACGGGCGCAGGAAATTAGTAGTATTGTGGACATTATTAATAATATCGCTGAACGTACTCACGTATTAGCCTTGAATGCTAGTATGCAAGCGGCGGCAGCTGGTGATGCAGGTCGTGGTTTCTCGGTGGTTGCTGATGAAGTGCAACGTTTGGCGGAAAGTTCTCGTAGTGCCACTTCACAAATTTCAGCTTTGGTTAAAAATATTCAGATTGAGACTAATGATACTATTGCAACTATGGATAAAACTATTGGTCAGGTGGTGAACGGTTCTCAACTTGCTGAACAGGCTGGTGAACAGATGAAGGATACTCAGAATACTACGGCTAATTTGGTTCAGGTGGTGGAACAAATTGCGATGGCTTCAAGGCAACAGGCTCAGATTAGTAATGATTTACGTGAGCGTGCAAGTACGATTCAAACTAGTACTCAGGAAACAGCTAAACAATTGGAAGAGCAAACAGTTCAGACAGATAGTTTGGTTCAATATTCCCATGAGTTGATTGAGTCGATTCGGGTCTTTAAGTTGCCAGATATTTCTGAGGAAAATTAGAGTTTGGTTCTAAATTTGTGTAATATTTGTTCAGTAGCATGGATTATTTATTGAAGTAAATACTAATGCCAATTAAGAGTTAAAAATATAAGATATGTGAATTAAGGGCTGAAAAATTTTATTTAAAATCAAATGTGTGATTGGAAGTCAAAACTTTAACATAATTGATGTGTTTCGTTCCTCAGCAGCATCCTACA
>JAGLFE010000028.1 GCA_023144675.1 Thiomargarita sp.
CACAACATCGACATATAATCTAGTCGATCCATGTACGGCACACCTTGATTAAAAGGCTTGGTTTCAATCAATTTTTCAGTTCCACGATGTAATAAACCAACATGTGGATCAGCTCTTTCAACAACTTCACCATCTAATTCTAAAATCAGTCGTAACACTCCATGTGCGGCTGGATGTTGTGGACCAAAATTTAATGTATAATTGTGAATATCAGACATATTATAATTCCTTCAATTTATTTAACCCCTGTCTGAACTTAAACCAAAATCTTCTAAGTACAGAGTAAGTACCAAAACACGTTGTTTAATAACAGCAATTCGAGCTTTGGTTTTGAATACTTGCCACTTTATTCCATTACCTACTATATCATGGTAAATAGCATCAATCGCTTTAAATTCAATCAGTTTGTATTTATTCCATTGTTGTTGCGCTTTTCTAAACCGTTGCTTGGTTTTAGGTTTTAACTGAAATGTTAGAGCTAAATAAACCCGTTCTAATTCAGTTTCCCACTGATTTTTAGCTTGTTTATAGCAGTTTTTTATTGCTAATAATGATTGGTTTTTTGCAATACAAGTTTCTGTTTGTGCATCAATGAAATGCTGTGATTCTGTAGAAAAAGCAGATAATGGAATAAAACAGATTATTAGTAGGGGATATAATAAGAAAATTTTTAAATAATTGGGCATAAAAATAAAATATTAATTTAAAATTATTCCGAGAAACTATTTTCCCGAAATAATTCTACTTATATTTAATCCTTAATAACATAACGATTATCGTCTCTAATTACGCGTGGAACCAGCGTGCGTGGCTCAATACTAACTGGTTCGTAAATAACCCGCTTTTTCTCTGGGTCATAACGCATTTCAACATGACCGCTAACTGGAAAATCTTTACGTAAAGGATGTCCAATAAAATCATAATCAGTTAAAATGCGGCGTAAATCGGGATGCCCTGCAAATAAAATTCCCATTAAATCGAAGGCTTCACGTTCGTACCAATTAGCTGAATTCCACACACTAATTACAGAATCAATACGAGGCGATTCTTCATCCTCAACAAAGGCACGCATCCGAATACGTTGATTATTTTTAATTGAAAGTAGGTGATAAACAACGGCATAACGAGGAGTTTCAACGTTTATTTGTTGAATTCCTTTAGTAACACCGCGAGTAAAGCCACTACTACTAGCATTCTTAGTTTCCCAATCAGCTTGTTTATATTGTGAATAATCAACACCGCATAAATCTATTAATTCTTCAAAATCAAAGCGATTACGCAAAGCTTGACTGACTTCGATGATATTAGCAGCAGCTACTTCTATGGTTAATTCTTTATATGCGATGTTATATTTTATTGATAGGTTTGCAAATCGTTCTTGCAATTGGGTTTGTAATGTTTCAAGGGAGTTAGCCATAATAAATTAGATTTTTTAGTAATGTTAAACCCTATTTAAGCAGCAATAGTATTAGTTCGTTTAATTTTTTCTTGTAATTGCAATATACCATAAATAAAGGCTTCTGGAGTAGGTGGACAACCTGGAATGTAAATATCAACTGGTACCACCCGATCACAACCTCGTACTACAGAATAGGAATAATGATAATAGCCACCGCCATTAGCACAAGAACCCATTGAAATAACCCAACGCGGATTAGGCATTTGGTCATAAACTTTACGTAAAGCTGGTGCCATTTTATTAGTTAAGGTTCCAGCCACAATCATTACATCCGATTGACGCGGGCTAGGTCTAAATACTATACCAAATCGGTCTAGGTCATAACGTGATGCTCCAGCATGCATCATTTCTATGGCACAACAAGCTAAACCAAAGGTCATTGGCCACATTGAACCTGTACGCGCCCAATTAATCAAAGCATCAGCATTGGTGGTAATAAAACCCTGTTCAAGGATACCTTCTACTCCCATTCTAATGCTCCCTTTTTCCATTCATAAATAAAACCGATTACTAAAATTGTTAAAAACACCATCATTGCACCAAAACCAAATAAGCCAAGGTCTTTAAGCACTACTGCCCAAGGAAATAAAAAGGCAATTTCTAAGTCAAAGATAATGAATAAAATAGCAATTAAGTAAAAACGTACATCAAATTTCATACGCGCATCTTCAAATGCTTCAAAACCACATTCATAAGGTGAATTTTTTTCTGGATCAGGCTGACGTGTTCCTAAAAAAAAGCCCAATATTGGCATAATAAGACCCATCGCTAATCCAATAATTATGAATAGCAGAATAGGAAAATAATTTTCTAGCATAAGATTTCAATATCCTTATTTAAGTCAGTGAACAATAAGTATTTATTGTACGATAAAAATTATTTAAAGTATTAATAATTGTGAATAAATATTTATTTATAATTTTAAAAACGCAAAGAATAATGTCTTCAAAGGAAGTGTTTTTTATAAAATTAGCTTAATTTAGTTTAACAAAAAATTTAAATAA
>JAGLFE010000280.1 GCA_023144675.1 Thiomargarita sp.
CAGATTGGCACGACCCAGTTCCGATTCCATTTTTGGCAGTGAAAAAGGCTAAATTTTTAGTTACGGTGGTGGCTCGTAATAAAGAATGCGATGAAGAAGCAAAACTAGCGTTGCAAGAATTGGTTAAAGCTTTGGAATGGTTAGGTGCTGGAGCTAAAACTGCGGCTGGTTATGGGCATTTGGTTAGAAATGATGAAACTAAAAAAGAGGAACAAAATATAAAAAAAGCTGCTGAAGAAAAGGAAATACTAAATGAATTGTCTGATTTGGAACGGGAAGTTTATTTAAGTTTATCTGAAGTTAATCAAAGTGAAGGGGAGAAAACAGCTAGTAATTGGCTTGATAAAATGGAAGCTGTTGAACTTAAAAACGCTAGAAAAATTGCTATGCAATTGAAAGCTTTTTATGAAATAATTGGTAAATGGAAAAATCCAAGTAAAAAGAAGCAGAAACCGAAAGTTGATAGGGTTAAGAAAATTTTGGGAGAATCCTAATAACCAATATTCTTCCTTTCAACTACTCCTATCATATAATTCTTTTGAATTTTCTATTGAAAGTCCTAAAATAAAATTTAAATGCTTTGGTAGATTGGGTTGGCGTAACCAAACCTTCATTCTGTACAAAATCCAAATTAAAATGATATTAAAAAGTTGGTAGTCCTGAATAATGTAGTGATTTTTCAGATAAATCTGTTAAGTATCAAATATTTATAAAGTTTAGAACTACTTTGTGCATGACTACCAAAAAGTTTAATTCCTAACAAATTGTATATCAAGAGTACGCATATAAATTTGCATTCCAGCATCTTGGATTGGAAAGACATACGCATCTTCATCAGATTCATTATAATGAGCGTGCCACCAACCAGGAGGAGTTACAAAAATGGTATTAGATTTCCACACAGCTTTAACTGGATTAATAATATTACCTTCAGAATCAATTTCTTTACCAATCATGGTATAAACATTAGGTTGAGCATATACTGCTAAATCAATAGCAGCAGAATTATGTCGATGTGGTTTTTGAATAGCTCCTGTTGGTAACAAATTATATAAAGACCACATACTATGAGTCATAGTGCGGGTTTTCTCACTAGCTAGATTGCCTAAAATTATTCCATTACGATTGCGCTTTTCCCGAATCCCATCAGCTCTAATTTTAGCAATTTTTTCATCAAAATATTCTTTAGGATAAAAAGCTGGTTGAAAACGAGGTTTTCCTGGAACTGCCGCTATGTAATTTAACATCGGTGCATCATGTACCCAACAAATCGCAGTATTTTCATTAGCATAATGAGTTACCCCTTTATTGGCTGGCAAGGTAAAAACATCGCCCTGTTTCCATTCAAGTGTGCCGTATTCTGTCTCAGTGCGCCCTGTTCCACGCATAATAAAAAAAACTTCTGATGTTGAATTAACTGCGGCTTTAATACTTTCATTTTTTTCTACCCGTATATAGTTAGCCAGTAAATTTGGAGTAGTAGCAGAATAAGCAGTGCCAATCGTTGCAGATAAATCTAGTTCAATAATACGAGTTTCACCTTCTTCATGCAGTTCAGCAGGGAAGGCTTGAATTGGAATATCAGCAAGTTTTGGGTTGGCGGAAGAATCATATTCCCAAGTCAGAATTTGTTCTTGCCATTTTTTATTAACGGTCATAATTATTTTCCTTTAAATTTAGTCAATATTTTATTCACCAAGAATAAACAATGAATAATATTATAATTATCAATTATTTGACTTAAACATTATTAATAATGTTATTATTTTTACGATAGTTGTATTGCTTTTTTAGATTATTTTGTGATTATATAATCTTAACACTTTCACCTGTTTTTATTATTTTTTTAGCAAAGATATTAATACTAAATTAAATGAAAAAATCAACTAAAAAACAAAATTTTTCTCGTTTTACTCCTAAAGAAGCATTTAAATTATTAAAAACAAATAATTTGATTCGATGGAAAATTAATTTTCAGCCACTAGAACCAACTGATTTTTTTAAATTCGCTTGCAACGACTGGAGAATTTTGATTTAAGTATTTCCAAAAAAGCTAAAGAATTTAGGACTTACGCATTGACAAAAAAGAAAAAATATGTTTTGTATAAAAAACAAAGTTATTGGCTTATTTTTGGAATAAAAACTTAATAAGTTGATAACTTTTTCTATTATTGTTTTTTCAGTTTTGTCTAATATTATTTACTTGGTAAGTACCTAAAACATTGATTTTAAATTGTTTTATAAAATATATTTTTTGTCAATGCGTAAGTCCTACGGTATTATTTCCAATGATGTAAGTCCGTTTATTTGATTTAGACTTAGGAAAACTTTTGACATTATTGATTTTACTATTATATTCAACATATACTCCAGCTAAATTACCCACTTTAATATTAAATGGTGGAATGCCTTCTACTGATAAAATTTCACCAGTCTGACCTATATCTTGATATAATCTTTTCCTTTCTTTATCGGTTATTTTTATCCATGCCCGATCTTTAAAATGAATTCGTATCGTTTGGTATGGATTTATAGGTGTTTCAGTGGATATTTCTGTTACTGCAAGTTTATCTATTTTTGATGGGATAGAATTA
>JAGLFE010000281.1 GCA_023144675.1 Thiomargarita sp.
AGCCCGATTTGAGTTTGAATTTTATTGTGCTGGCAGAGCTTATGCTTATGGTTTTGTGTTGGAAAAACATCGAGTTCTTGAAGAATGGTTATTTGATATAAGCGAAGCTGAAGAAATTTCTGTTTTTGAAAGAAGAGAACAATTAATTGGTCTTAATTATAAACATCCATTATTTGCTAATATATCTGTTGAGAAAAAACAACAATTAAAATTTGAAATGGATGCGATTAGAGAAAATACATTATTTATTACCCATTGTGATGAGCGTAATTGTAAACGTTTTGATATTATATATAGATGGTTTAAAGATACATTAATTATTGTTTTCCCTCAGTTTAAAAAACCGTTTTTAATGACTTTTGCTCAATTTGATGAAAAATTTTTCAATGAAATCCTAGATTTTTTTGATTTTGGTTTTAAACAAGTCAATTTTGAATCAATTAATCTTGAGAATAATAAAGAAATTCCTGAAGATATTAAAATAGAAATTGAAAGCAATTTTCCTTATGGTGATGGTAAGGCTTGTTTTATTTCATTTGAGAAATTTAATTATGTTGTAATGCAAAAAGAGCAGCAACAAAATTTACAAGCTTTACAAATTGTAGGTGTCAGAGAGAACGATACTAATCAAGATGTTTTATTTGAATTATTTGAAGAGTCTGATGGTACACATAGAATTATTGATTTAATTCCTATTTTCATGAATTTATATCAGAAAAATACGGTAGTAGTCATTGATGAATTAGAGAGAAGTTTACATGCTTTATTGAGTAAAAAGCTATTTGAATTATTTCTCAATAATAAAAAATTTGCCCAGAATAATAGCCAATTGATTGTAACAACCCATGAGGTAACATTGTTAGATATTAACCAATTATTTAGAAAGGATGAAATTTGGTTTATAGAAAAAGATGAAACTAAACAATCTATTATATATTCTTTAGCTGGAGCAGATGTTGAAAAATTGAACTTAGTTAATGGTTATTTAAATGGGCGATTTGGAGCAATTCCATTTATTGCGAAATATTAGAGAAATTAATAAGATAAATATGAAATTTGATCCTAGTTTTTGTCATAATGAGAGAGAAGTTGAGAGCAAGTTAATTGTTAGTTATTTGTTGCCAAAGTTGGGTTATACACTAGAACTTTGGCGGCAAGAACGGAAGTTGAATCGATTTCGGTTAGATTTTTCGGCTTATACGGGTTCTGAACTAAAAACGGATGTGGTATTTGAGGCAAAGCATCCTGATAAGAATTTAAATGATCATTTACCGCAATTAAAAGATTACATGTTAGAATTACAAATTCCTTACGGAATGCTGACAAATGGTAATGAAATTAGAATTTATGTAAATACTGGAGATAATATAAAGCAAAAATTTTTTGGTTGGGGTCGTAAGATTGAAGAAGATATTGATGAAATTAATTCCTTAATCGGAAAAGAAAAACTTGCAAGAGAACTTAATTTAATAGGTAATAATATGAAAATAATAGCAGTTTATCATAATAAGGGTGGCGTAGGTAAAACCACAACGGTGGTTAATCTGGCGGCTACTTTTAGTAAGATGGGTAAAAAGGTGTTGGTGATTGATTTGGATAGTCAGGCTAATACTACTTTTGCCACCGGGTTAGTGAATTTTGGGGATGAAGAGAAGGATGATTTGAAGGATAGTTATATTTATCATGTGCTAAAACATCGGAAGTTTTTTTCAATTTCAGAGGTGGCTAGAACCTCTCGCTTTAGTAGCCATGAAATTGATGTAATACCTTCTCATATTTTGTTAATGAAAGCTGAAACTGATCTTAACCAATATGAGTATGTCAAGGGCTTATTGGCAAAGAAATTGGATGTTGTTAAGGATAAATACGATATTGTGCTAATTGATACTCCACCGTCTTTAAATTTATATGCTAGGTTAGCATTAATAACAGCAGATTATTTGTTGATTCCTTCTGATTTAAAGCCTTTTGCTAATGAAGGATTGGATAATGTTAGGGAGTTTATTGAAGAGAATAATGAATTCCGAGAAATGATTGGAAGTAATCCTATTAAGGTTTTAGGGGTTTTGCCTACTAAAGTATCTACTAATGCTAGGTTTATTCAAGCTACTTTGCAAAAACGTTTAGCGTTAGTTTCACAGCGTTATAAATTTGAGATAATGAATAGTATTATTTTTGAAAGAGATGATTTGGCTAAATGTACAGAACAGACAGTGCAAATAGATGATGTGGAGATAGCGGAACCTAGATCAATAGTGGATTTTAATTCTAAGTCTAAATCAGTTAATGAGTTTCAAACTTTGGCTGATGAAATTTTGGAAAAAATAGAGGCAATTTAGATGAAAAAAATTTCTCCTTCTATTGTAATGGTTGAAGATATTAGTTCATCATTATCTCGTGCTACTTTTTCGGAAGCAGATTTGGAAAAGGCAGCTCAGTTGATTTTGCAAATGGAGGGTACGATTACTCCGATTATTTTGCAGAAAGTTGGGATAGATTCTTATGTTGTGATTGAGGGTGATTTTGAGTATTATGCGGCACTTAGAGCAGAAGAAATTGATCCAATGAAAGGAGAAACCATCAATACTTATGTGATTGAGTCTAAAAAAGATTTACCTTTTTATCAAAAGCAAATTGAGGTGTTTAGGAAGCAGTCTGTTTTGGTTCCAGCGGGAAAACCAGTTGAAAATAAAACACTAAAGAAAGTTTTTGTTTCAAGTCAAACTGTTGATATTCAACCGATAATGAATGCTATTAATAATTTGAGTGAACGATTTGATGGAATTGTTAATCAACAAAGTAAGCGATATTTAGAAGTCGATAAGAAGTTTGATGGTTTACAAGAAAAAATTGCTAATATTTCAATTGCACAGCCTGAAAAACCAGCTATTATTGAATCTATCATTACTTCAGATATTTCTACTTTAAAAGCAGATTTTCTGGATGATCTTAATAATCAAAAAATAACTGGTATCAAACTAGAAAGTAAACTTAAACAAATTAGGTTTAATAAAAAAGTTGTAGCGAATAAAACAGTTATCAAGAACATTATTTTGGAAAGGAGAAAGAAACCATTTAAATCATTGATAGATGTTGTTGATCGTGTTGATAAATTAGGTGATGCAACGTTAGTTAAAATTCTTGATAA
>JAGLFE010000282.1 GCA_023144675.1 Thiomargarita sp.
ATTTATTAACTTGGTAGATAGTTACTAAAAAATAATCATTAGAAAAATAATTAAATATGAACGATGATATTGAAACTCAAAATATTGAATTGCAACTATTATTACAAGCAATTTATGTAAAATATGGCTACGATTTTAGAAATTATGCTAAAGCTTCAATAAAAAGGCGGGTGCAGCATCGGCTGGTTAAAGAAGGACTAGATACTGTATCTGCTATGCAACATAAATTACTCTACGATGTTTCTTTTTTTGAAAGATTATTATTAGATTTGTCTATCAACGTAACCGAAATGTTTCGTGATCCAAGCTTCTACTTAGCATTACGTAAGTCAGTAGTTGCCAAACTAAAACAACATCCATTCCTTAAAATTTGGCATGCTGGCTGTTCTACTGGCGAAGAAGTTTACTCGACCGCAATCTTATTAAAAGAAGAAGGCTTATATGATCGTACCCAAATATATGCCACTGATATGAATGAAATTGTTCTAAAACAAGCCAAAGATGGTATATTCAATATCAGCAAATTGAAACAATACACCGCCAATTACCAAAAAGCTGGCGGATTAGAATCCTTCTCAAACTACTATATGGCACATTATGACCATGTAGTTATGGATAAATCACTCAAGAAAAATATCCTATTTTCCGACCACAACTTAGCTACTGATAGCGTATTTGGCGAAATGAATTTAATTATGTGCCGAAATGTACTGATTTACTTCAATCGTGATTTACAAAATCGAGTACTACAACTTTTTTATGATAGTCTGTGTGGTGATGGATTTCTCTGTTTAGGTTCTAAGGAAAGTATTCGTTTTTCTGACCATACTGATACTTTTGAAGACGTAGTTCGCGAAGAAAGAATTTACCGCCGTACTGGATAAACAAAAATATGATTCAATATGAAGCGGTAGTAATCGGGTCATCTGCTGGAGGGATTAAAGCACTAACTTCAGTGTTATCAGCCTTGCCAGCCGAATTTCCCTTGCCTATCATTATCGTACAACATCTGCACCCTCATTCAGATAGCTATTTAGCACATATCTTGGGTTCAAAATGTGAATTACAGGTTAAACAAGCTGATGAAAAAGAAACTATTCAAAAAGGCGTAGTTTATATTGCACCACCTAACTATCATCTACTAATAGAGGATGATTATACCTTTTCTCTTACCATTGATGCTCCAGTCAATTTTGCCCGTCCAGCAGTCGATGTATTATTTGAAACCGCTATTTATGCCTATCAAAATAAGATAATTGGAATTATTTTAACTGGAGCCAATAGCGATGGTGGAAAAGGAGCAGAATATATTAAGGATGCTGGTGGTTATATGATAGTTCAAGACCCAAAAACAGCCGAAGCTGAGGCTATGCCAAGAGCGGCTATTGCTGCTACGGAAGTGGATAAAATATTACCTATTGAACAAGTAGGTCCTTATTTACTTCAAATCGTAAATCGTTCAATAAGGCTAAATTCAGCACACTAGCAATGTTAAAAAATTATCCCAACAAAGCTTATTTAGGATAATACCAAAAGCTTTGAATTTCAATAAATATTCGCTTAAATTAAATTCCTCCACTTATAAAGTAGGAGTGAGTTAGGAGGCGGTTAGTAGTTACTAATAAATCAGGTTACCAATTATGTCAAGCAATAGCCCTTTAAATATCCTAATTGTAGATGATAATAAAAATAATCTTTTTACTTTACATACTTTAATTGATGAACATATTCAAGCTAATATTTTTGAAGCAGATTCAGGTATTATCGCTTTACAATTGTTATTACAAACAAAAGTAGATTTGATTATTCTTGATGTTCAAATGCCTGAAATGGATGGTTTTGAAACGGCTAAATTGATTCGTTCCCGTAAAAGAACCCAACATATTCCTATTGTATTTCTTACTGCCGCTTATAAGTCTGAAGATTTTCAGCAAAAAGGTTTTTCAATCGGAGCCGCCGATTATTTAACTAAACCTATTGATACAGCGCAATTAATTAATCGAATTAAATCATATATTCGTTTTATTGAACAAGAACGACAACATAATCAAGAATTAGAACGAAAGGTAAAAGAGCGTACGGCTGAATTATCAAAATCAAATGAGCAATTAACTCAAGAAATTTCTGAACGAGAACAAATAGAGAGAAAATTACAAGAAGCCCATGACCAATTAGAACATCGAGTAGAGGAACGCACCGCAGAATTACAGGAATCTAAAACAGTGGCTGAAAATGCACGTACAGTTGCGGAAGCCGCTAATTTATCCAAAAGTCAGTTTTTAGCCAATATGAGTCATGAATTACGCACGCCTTTAAATGCTATTATTGGCTATAGTGAAATGTTGGAAGAGGAAGCTGAGGATTTAGAGCAAGAAGATTTTATTCCCGATTTGCAACGAATTCATGCAGCAGGTAAACATTTATTAGGTTTAATCAATGATGTGCTGGATTTATCTAAAATTGAAGCGGGTAAAATGGGACTTCATTTGGAGCATTTTGATTTAACCGAAGTATTTAATGAAGTAGTTAATACGATTAAGCCATTGATGAATAAAAAAGGTAATACTTTAGATGTGAAAAATAATCAATTTTCAATCGAAATGTATGCAGATATTACCAAATTGCGGCAAATTTTACTTAATTTACTAAGTAATTCAGCTAAATTTACTGAAAATGGTTTGGTTTCTATAGAAGTTTCTGAAAAGATAACAGAAGATAATAATCAATGGGTACAATTTTGTGTTACTGACGACGGTATTGGTATGACCGAGGAGCAACGTAATAAATTATTTCAACCATTTACCCAAGCTGATTCTTCAACAACCCGCAAATATGGTGGAACTGGTTTAGGGCTTGCAATTACCAAAAAATTTACTGAAATGATGGGCGGTAATATTAGTATTATCAGTGAATTTGGACACGGTACTTTATTTAGTATTCTTATACCGATTATAGTAGCAGAAATAGAAATGGAAGAAAAACCTGTTGAAAATTTATTATTGAAAGGCGATGGCATTGTTTTAGTTATTGATACCGATGGAGAAATTAGAGAATTATTCAAACAATATTTATCCAAATTAGGTTATTCTGTAGCTGTAGCTGTTGATGGAAAAGAAGGTTTACATTTAGCGAAAAAATTACGTCCCGATGCGTTAATTTTAGACGTTAATATGCCAGGTTTTGATGGTTGGGAAGTATTATCGGAGATTAAAAGTGATTCCTTGTTAGCCGATATTCCTGTTATCATGATGTCGTTTGAAGAATTAAAAGAACGAGGATTTGCCCTTGGAGCAACAGATTATTTAACTAAACCGATTAAACAAAATCAATTAGCAGTTATTTTAGAAAAATACCGAATTGGCGACGATTCAACAGGCTTAGTCATGTTAGTGGAAGATGATACTTTTATTCGTGAAACCGTTGCTGAAATGGTTAAAAATGTTGGTTGGCGAGTATTTAAGGCTGAAAATGGGCAAGTTGCTTTAGACCATATTAATAATAAGCAACCTGCTTTAATTTTGTTAGATTTGATGATGCCGGTTATGAATGGATTTGAGTTTTTATCTCATTTACGTCAAAATGAAAAATGGAATCAGGTACCAGTAGTAGTTTTAACTTCTACTCATTTAACCGCTGAAGAACAAGCCAAATTGCAAAGTAATGCGGTGGAAACCATTTTCCAAAAACAGGATTATAGTCGTGATGATTTGTTAGAATATATTCACACCCTTATTTCTGATGCCAAACCAGCTATTTCTAATGATGAGTAAGTTATTACCATGAAAAATCAAATAATAACCAAAACGATTATAATTTTTTTTTTATTAAATTGTCCAATTATATACGCCAACACACCACCAACTATTGAAATTAAAATTGAAGGTGTTAAGGGAAAATTATTAGAAAATGCCTATGCTCATTTAAGTTTGGAGAAACAAAAAAATCATCCCCGTTTATCCAAGCGGCGGATTCAATTATTACATAAACAAGCTTCGACTGAAATTAAAAAATCTTTACAGCCTTTTGGTTATTATCATCCTACTATTACTGCTGATTTGAAATTAGCAGAAAAAAATGTTTGGCAAGCAACTTATAAAGTTAAACCCGGTGAAGCTGTAAAAATTGGAGAAATTGATGTACAATTAATTGGCGAGGCTAAAAAGGATAAAATTTTTCAAAAGCAATTAAATAAATTACCAATAAAAACAGGCGAACCATTTGAACATAGTAATTATGAGAAAATAAAGCGTATATTTACCAATTTAGCCGAAGAACGAGGCTATTTTGAGGCTAAATTTATTAAAAATGAAGTTAAAGTTAATATTCAAACTAACACGGCTAATATAAAACTTGCTTTTGATTCCGGTCCACGTTATCGTTTTGGGGAAATTAATTTTAAACAAGACTTAATTGAAGAAGCAACTTTAAGACGATTTTTAACTTTTAAAGCTGGTGATTATTATACAGGCACGCAATTACTAAATTTAAAAAATGCTTTAATTAATAGTAATTATTTTAGCCAAGTTAATATTAATATTAATCGTGCAGCCCACCAAAATTTTCAGTTGCCGATTGATGCAATTTTAGAACCTAATAAACGTAATAAATATGGAGTAAGTATTGGTTATGGTACTGATACTGGAGCTAGAGGGCGTTTAGAATGGCGAAGGCGTTATATTAATAGATATGGACATTATTTTTCCTTAATCGGTGAGTTTTCAGAAATTAGGCAAGGCATTACGGCTAATTATTTTATTCCCTTGGGTCAAGATGTGGAAAACTTTTTAAAATTAACCGCATCTTATAAGGACGAACATACTGATACTAGCGAAAGTGAAATTTTTCTATTAGGCGTTAGTAAAAACCATTCTCGTACTTTATTTAATACTAAAATCAGCGAAATTATTGGCATTGAGTATCGAGATGAAAAATATGCAGTGGGAAGTGATACTGGGCATGCTAAACTTCTGATGCCAAATATTCATTGGTCTTATATTAAAGCCGATGACCGAATTTACACTTTAAAAGGACAAAAAATTCAATTTGGTTTACGGGGAGCAATAAGTGGAGCTGGTTCTAACACTAGCTTTTTGCAAACTAATATAACTGGGATATTTATTCGACAACCTATCAAAAATGGACGCATTATTGCCAAAGGCGAATTTGGTTATAGCATTATTTCTTTATTAGATGGTGATTTCCATGATTTACCACCTTCCATCCGTTTTTTTGCTGGAGGTGATAAAAGCGTAAGAGGCTATGATTATCAAGCTTTAGGACCTAAAAATGCAGAAGGGCAAGTAATTGGTGGGAAAAACTTAATGACGGCTAGTTTAGAATATGAACAGATGATTTTTGGTAAATGGGGAGCAGCGGTATTTTACGATGTAGGTAATGCCTTTAATGACTTTTCTCAAGCATTGAAACACAGTGTTGGAATTGGAGCGCGCTGGCGTTCCCCAGTGGGTTTAATCCGTATTGATATTGCCACCTCATTGAGTGAAGATAGTTATCCAGTTCGATTACATATCACTATTGGTCCAGATTTATAATTCTTAACCACAATTTTTTGTTTATATTCAATATCTAAATTAATTAACTTTAGAAACAAGGGGATTAAATATGTTAAAAAAATTGCAAATGTTTAAATATGTTATTTTTTCTTATTTTATTGCGTCAAATGCTTATGTAGCAGAAATAGATTCCCAACCGATGCTAGATGCACATAATCAATTACGACTGGAAATGGAATTGCCTGAATTAATTTGGTCTGAAGAATTACAAAAAGAAGTTACCTTACAAGTAGCAACAATCAAATTACAAGCTTGTAAATTAAGTTCTAAAGAGTTAGGAAAAAACTTTTTTTGGGCTGGAGCATTAAAAACAACTAATGCACAAGATGTTTTGGGAAATTGGATATGGCAAACCAGCTTGCAAAATATTCAAGCGCAAGATGTGGTCAAACATTGGCTGGATGAAAAACAATGGTATTCTTATGCTGATAATAATTGCAATGCACCTGAAAACAAAACCTGTAAAAATTATATTCAATTAGTGTGGAAAAACACAACTGAAGTAGCTTGTGCTAAAACTATTTGTGCTGATTATTCTCAAGTTTGGGTTTGCCATTATGCTCCTGCGGGTAATATTGCTGATGAAAAACCTTATTAACTGAAGTTATATTAATGTAAATAAAGGGTTGAAATAAATGCAATTAAATTAATAACTGAAGTTACGCAGATATGAAAAATTGAAAACCAAATATTATAAAGGATTATGAAAATTCAATACAGATAGATATAAAATTTAAAGTCTTATATCTTCTTAGTTTCTATTTTATTTGCGTAAATTCAGTTAAATAGGTAAATCAATCGTTTTTAGAATGTCTTTGAGTATATTTTCACTATCGATTCCACTAAAATGTGCTTGAGAATCTATTTTTAAACGATGAGCAATAACAGGAATCACCATTTCTTGGATATGATCGGGAAGAACGAATTCCATGCCATCAAATAAAGCTAAAGCCTGCGCTGTTTTCATTAGCATTATGGAAGCACGGGGACTGGCTCCCATTTGCACCCCATTTGCAGTTCGAGTTGCCCGCACTATATCGACAATATAACGTTTCAATTCATCGCTAACTCGTATTTTTTGAGCGGCTTGTTTTAAAATATAAACGTCTTGTTTGGCAATTGGATTAGTAATAGTTTTAGAGGCTTGATTGGATAAAATAGCCACTTCTTCTTCGGCACTTACATAACCTAAACTCAAACAAATAGCAAAACGATCCATTTGTGCTTCTGGTAAAGGATAAGTTCCATGAAATTCGATTGGATTTTGAGTAGCGATGACAAAAAATAAATCATTTAATTTATAAGTTTTGCCTTCAATACTAACTTGTTGTTCGCCCATTGCTTCCAATAAAGCTGATTGAGTTCGAGGAGAAGCACGATTTATTTCATCCGCCAGCAAAATTTCTGTAAAAATTGCACCTTTATGAAAGTGAAATTTTTGTTGTTCATAAATTGAAACTCCTAAAATATCAGAAGGCAATAAATCTGGAGTAAACTGAATGCGTTGAAAATCCATTTCCAATATTTGAGCAAGGGCTTTAGCTAAAGTTGTTTTACCTGTTCCTGGCAAATCTTCTAATAATACGTGTCCACCGCTAATAAAAGCTGCTAATATTTTTCTAATTGCAGGTTTTTGTCCAGTAATAAATTGTTCAAGATATGTTACTATATTTTGATATATTGTGATTAAATTGTTATTTTCAGTCATTTTGGATTATTTAATTGGTTAAAAACATTTTTAAATTGTAACTTAAAACAGTTTATTTACTATGGAATTTATCTTACTCATATTAAATTTTATTTTTGATAATGCAATAGAACTAATAATTTGTATTGCGGTATTTATCTTTGTATTAAGATTTAAATATATGGCTCCGCCTGAAATTTCTCAAATAGCGAAACTTAACAGCGAATCTGGACAAGAAAAGAAAAAATTAACCGATGAATTAAGTAAAAAGCAACAAGAATTAGGCAATAAAACTGGGGAATTGAAAAAGAAGTTAAAAGAACATAATGATGTTTATCAAAAAAAGAAAAAGGAATTAGAAAAAGAAGTGGCTCAAGAAAGAAGAATCGGTTATAGGCAAGCCAGTAAATTTTGGTTAATTATTTTTGTACCTGTTATATTGTTTTATGATCAAATCAAATCATTATCAAAAGATTATATGGGTATTGAAAAATCTGAATGTGTAGAAACTAATATACCAGTTGAATCATCAAAAATCTCTGAAGTTAAACAAACTAATCAATCTAAACAACATTATCCTTTTACGGTTAATACAATACCGCTAAATAGCAACATCAAAATAATGAATATTAAAGAAATATATCAACCTGGTATTAAACTTTTAGCGGGTCAATATGTTATTAAAGTTAGCCATTCTAATTATCGTTCTATTTACCAATGTGTTATTATAAATGATAATACACAAATTTCTGTAAAATTAGAAAAAAGATGACTATTTTTGCCTTTCCGAAATAAAAACCAAAATTTTCATGTCAAAATCCAAATTTTCTGCCTCAAAAAGGGAAGATTTTATCCATTTATTTTTGCACTCTATTCACCCTGATTTTTTGCAATTAACTCGAAATCATATTCAGAATGAAGCTATTTTTAGCTCCCAAGTTGCTGAATATCCTGAAAGAGCTTTATTACTTGCCAATAAAGATGATTGGGTTATTTTAAACCATCGTCCTAATCAAGATTTTTTGAATTATTTAGCTGACCTTAATTTAGGCACAAAAAATATTCTAATTCCAAGTAGTTCTGCTACTAATTTGACTGAAAAAGTATTAATGGATCAAACATTATTAGATTTTTTGAAAACATTAGAAATTATAAAATTACATCCTTATTTTAATACGCCGTTGGAAGTTAAATTAGCGCAAATTATTCAAGTTGAAATTGAAGCTCCATCGACTAATTTAAGCCAACGAATTAATCATAAAACTTTTTTACCCGCTTTTTTAAATAACTTAAATATCCCGATTCCAAATTATGAAATTGCTGATTCAAATCATGTTATTGAAATAGCTAATAAATGGTTGCAACAACATCAAAAAATCATTATTCGCGGTGATGATTCTTATGGTGGACTAGCGGCTTGGGCAATTCAAGATCATAACAGTTTTGAACATTTTAAAGTTGAATTAAAAACCAATCATAATCAATTATTTTTAATTGAAAAGTTATATAAAACTACCTGTTCGCCTAATATTCAGTATCATATTCACACCAATCACCTTCAAGAAATTGGAATAACGGATCAGATGATAGATAGCCAATTAACTTATCATGGTAATATTTATCCTTCTTTAACTAGGCAATTTGAAAAAATAAATCATTATTCGCAACGAATTTGTCAAAACTTGCAAAAACAAGCTTATAAAGGCTTAATTGGTATTGATTTTATTGAAACAACTGATAAACAACTTTTTGTAGTTGATATTAATGGACGACCCAATACTTCTTCTTTTGGCTTAAATGTAATCCGAAAAATTTTTCCCAGTTCTTATGATAAAAAACATGTTAAAATTTTAACTCATCATTTTGAATCTAGCCTAAATTTTACTGAATTAATACAACTACTTGGTAAACATTTATTTAACGATGAAACTAAACAAGGCATTTTACCTTATAATACTGGCTTTTTACCTTGGGGAAAATTGAATGCAATTGTGATAGCGGATTCACCTACTACCTTACAGCAATTGTTAAAACATTTAACCAAGCTATTATAAAGTTAAAGCCTATTCAAAATTAAAAAAGAAAAGCAAATTGAAACATTGTTGCGTAACAAAGATAATTTTGACATTTTGGAAGGTTTTTTTAAGCTCGTAATTGTCTAAGTGATTAATGACAATCCCAATTATATAATACTTTGGAAAAGTCTTGCTGAAGTAAATCAGACGCTTTGATAAAAAAATTAGCCACACCAGCATCTCCCCACATTACATCAACTTCATCATCACTATCAATTTGCAATAATAAAATATCATAATCCGCAATACTATAACGTGGATCTTCTTGAGTGAAATAGGGATAACCACCAATTTTATGCCCTTCCGCTGGAAAAGTTTCATAATAATCTTCCCAAACCTGGTATTCATCATCAAAGTTATCAAAAAAATTTTTTCCATAAATTTGCTCAAATCGGTAATCACAACTACTGATAGGCATATATTTCTTGTGAAAATTTAAAGCGCAATTGGTTGCAAAAGGAACATATTTTGGTGGTGGCAAAAAACTAAAATTAGTAATTAAATTGTTTTCTTCATGAGTAATTGATGGGAAATAAATAACTTGAAATCCCTTTTTATCAGTTGCATTATCAAAATCAATTCCGTATGATTCGTCATCAGCAATATAAAATTGTAAAATCCCATATTCAGGAAAATTTTCTAAAGCAGGGCATTCTTCAAAATTAATTTGTGCTAGTAAATAAAGCGGATTGCCTTGCTTATCTTTGGGATATTCCGCATTTTTTGGCAAATAGGGCAGTCCACCAAATTTACTTTGCCAAACGGTTAAGACTGCTGCTTTTTTAGCTTGAATAGCGATAAAAGGTTTTAGATTGGCTTCTATTTTATCCCGAACAGTTTCTAATTCAGGAGATAAGTTGATGTTTAATTTATTCGTCATATTTTTTACAATAGGTAATTAAAGAATTTGTAATTATTTAGCACAAATAATAACAGGAGCATCTTAAATAAGTAATTATATTGGGTTTTGCTAAACCAATTTTTTATTAGCGTAATTTCAATTTTTTTAAAATTCTTGACAACATAATAGTTTCCAATATAATATCAGTAAAATTCACCGATTTCGCTTTTAGTTTGTATTAAATTTGGAAGGGTGGAAATTACGAGTTTTGGATAAATTACCTCAATGGCATTGAATTTTTATGAGTATTCAATCTGAATATGGCAAATGGGCGGAAAAATTAGCGCATGATTACTTATGTAAACAAGGATTGCATTTTGTAACTCAAAATTATCGTTGTCAAATGGGCGAAATTGATTTAATTATGCTTGAGCAAAATATTTTGGTTTTCATTGAAGTGCGTTATCGAAAAAATAAACGTTATGGTGGTAGTTTAGAAAGTATTAGTTTACGAAAACAACAGCATATTTTAGATACAGCAACTCGCTATATACAAGCTCATCAATGGGCGCAACAGCATAGTTGTCGTTTTGATGTGGTTTTAATTGAAGGATTTATGAACAAACCTGAATTACGTTGGATAAGTAATGCTTTTGATGCTTAAAAAATGGTCGGAACGGCGAGATTTGAACTCACGACCCCTACCGCCCCATGGTAGTGCGCTACCAGGCTGCGCCACGCTCCGATATTTTTAGTCATTATAAACTATTTATTTATAAAGTACAACTTTTTTTATAATTTAAAATTAAAATTTAGTAAAATTATGGGGTTTGGTCAATTCTTAACTTAGAAATAATTGATGCGCTCCGCAAACCAAGCACTTCCTGCGATTCTAAATTATTTAATTAAGAAATACGGTAGTCCTAAAATAGGTA
>JAGLFE010000283.1 GCA_023144675.1 Thiomargarita sp.
TTTAGAAAAAATAGTAGAGGAGAAATTAAGAAGTATTTTCTATGGCAATCCTATTGATGCGTTTATTAAATATAATAAAGATTGCACATCTCATAGAGATGGAAAATTAAGGTTAAAATTAAATAATATACTCAATAATAACTGTAAAATCGAACTAAAATTATATGCAGAAATGGTTGGTAGAAGAAATGCAATAGTACATAATGCTGGTATAATTGATAGCAAATATGTAAGAGAGGTTGGCGTAAAAAGATTATCTCTTGGAGATAAAGTCAAAATTAATGATACTTACCTTTTTGATTCACTTAAGGCATTAGATACAATCGCAAAATTTTATATAGAACAAGTATTTTGTACAATTGGAATTGATGAAAAACCAAAAAATGCAAAATTGTAAAAAAAGGAGAAGATGCTTTAAGAAGCTACCTCTCCTTTATGTGTACCCACACTGCCCGAAAGCAGCTCTCACCGGAGATTTGCTGGGAGTCGATCATACAAACCCTTTTATTGTTTATAAATAATAACTAATTATTATTCTTATGTCAAGTATAATGTTAAAAATTTTTTATAACACTTTGAAATTTAGACATATTGGTGCAAAAATTAGGACTACCGTATTGCTATATAATATAAACTTATGACTGAAAAAATTTTAATTGCTGGTGTTGATGAAGTTGGGCGTGGCTGTTTAGCAGGAGCTGTTATTGCAGCAGCGGTTATTTTGGATGAAGCACAAGCTATTAATGGATTGGCGGATTCCAAAACTTTAACTGCCAAAAAACGAGAATTATTAACTATCGAAATACAGCAAAAAGCCCTTGCTTATGCTTTCGGACGGGCTGAAGTGGCAGAAATAGATGAAATTAATATTTTACAAGCTAGTTTATTAGCTATGCAACGGGCAATAGAAAATTTACCCATCAAACCCGACCAGGTGTTAGTTGACGGTAAATATTGTCCTAAAGTGAAATATAAAACGGAAGCCATTATACAAGGAGATAAAAAAGTTGCTGCTATTAGTGCCGCTTCAATTATTGCTAAAGTAAAACGTGATCAGGAAATGTGTGAACTGGATAAATTGTATCCTAATTATGGTTTTGCCGCTCATAAGGGCTATCCAACTAGCTTTCATCGTCAAGCTTTGCAAGATTTAGGTATAACTATTATCCACCGCCGTTCTTTTGCACCAGTACGTAAATTGATAAAATTAGCTTAAATTGGAAAATTTATGAATCCCAATGTAATTTATTATATTCAATATGGGAATGGAATAATTCAATTAAGCCAAATATGTCTAAAATTAAGGCAACTGCTCCATTTCCTAAAATAGTCGCTCCAGAAATACCAGGTACTTTTTTATAATTAATCAAACTTTTAATAACAATCTGTCGTTGAGAAAGTAGTTCATCAACAAATAAACCAATTTTTTGTCCTTCTGATTCAACTACGACTAATAAACCTTTTTCTAAATCAATATTATGGGGAGTAATATTAAATAATTCATAAAGTCGCAAAATCGGTATATATTCATCATGCAATTTGTAAACTTCTGTAATTCCACTAAGTTTATTAACTAATTTTGGATTTATACGCAACGATTCAATAATAGAAAGTAATGATAAAATATAAATCTCTGTACCAATTCTAATTAATTGCCCTTCTAAAATCGCTAAACTCAGCGGTAAATGAATACTAAAAGTAGAACCCTGTCCTGGCGTTGATTTAATTTCAATTGTGCCTCCTAATTCACGAATGTTACGCCGCACAACATCCATTCCCACGCCTCGTCCCGATAAATCATTTACTTCTAAAGTTGTGGAAAAACCTGGTTGAAAAATAAATTCGTATAATTGTTCAGTTGTACAACTTTCATCTTGATTTAGTAAACCTTTTTTTATAGCGGTT
>JAGLFE010000284.1 GCA_023144675.1 Thiomargarita sp.
TCTTAACTTGGTAGGTAGTTACATAATAACTATATAAGAAATTTGTAAGTCTAATATTTCTTTGAAATAAAAACCTTTACCTGTTATTTCTATGATAATAAGTATTAATGCGCAACACAGCGCAAAATAAAAATATTTCCATGATATTTGTGGCTTAAAAGCAGACATTTTTACCCATTCTCATTAATAAAAATAAAGTAACTAGATTCCAACTAAATTTTAAAATAAGCTATATAGAATAAAATTGGGGTTTAAACTTAAAACTTTGGATTCCACACTTCTTTAGTAAGGTAGTTACAAAATAAAAATAATTATAACAAAAATATGACTAATGTACCTAATATTGATCAACAAGAATTAGAAAAATTTAATAATTTGGCTGCCCGTTGGTGGGACCTTGATAGTGAATTTAAGACTTTGCACGATATAAATCCTCTACGTTTAGATTATATTAAACAATATAGTGGTGATTTGGAAGGTAAAACCATTTTAGATGTAGGGTGCGGAGGTGGAATTTTAAGCGAAAGTATGGCAAGATGCGGGGCGGAAGTAACTGCTATTGATATGGGAGAAGCTCCCTTAAAAGTGGCTAAATTGCATTTATATGAATCTAAATTAGAGATTAATTATCAACAGATAACGGTAGAAGAATTAAGTCAACAGCAGGTCGATTCTTTTGATATTGTAACTTGTATGGAAATGTTAGAACACGTTCCTCAACCAGAATCAGTTGTTAAAGCCATCCATCGCTTAGTCAAACCAGGTGGGCATTTATTTTTTTCTACGCTCAATAAAAATCCCAAATCTTATTTATTTGCTATTATTGGAGCCGAATATTTATTACAAATGTTACCAAAAGGCACGCATGACTACAATAAATTTATCACGCCAGCACAATTGGCAAAATGGATTCGGGCAGCTAATGGTAATGTATTTAATATTAAGGGTATGAAGTATAATCCCTTAACTAAAATATATTCGTTAAGTCAAGATGTTTCGGTTAATTATTTTATTTATGCGCAACGAAATTCTTTATAATTTAAAATGCGTTTATCACGTTTATTTATTAATCAACCGTTAATAGTTGGGCAAAGCATTGTTTTATCCAAGGAATCTGCTCATTATGTTTTAAAAGTATTACGGTTTCGAGTTGGAACTCAATTGATTGTTTTTAATGGTAAAGGTGGCGAATATACTGCATATTTAAAATCAGCCAATAAAAAACAAGCGCAAATTTATATTGAAAGTTATCAAAATATAGAACGTGAATCTCCATTAGCAATTACTTTAGTCCAAGCTATTTCACGTCCTGAACATTTTAATTACACTTTACAAAAATCAGTTGAATTAGGTGTAACGCGCATTATACCGGTATTAACCGAACGTAGTCCTCCGTTTGATAAAACCAAAATACTAAAACGCCAGCAACATTGGCAAAAAATAATTATCAATACCTGTGAACAATGCGGTAGAAATTTTGTACCTCAATTAGATCAATTATTGCCATTGGCAACATGGTTAGCAACATCGTCATTAGAAAATGTCCATTATTTGGTACTTGCTCCAGAAGGGCGGTATAATTTAACGGCTTTAATTGAAAATAATGTGGATTTATTACCAGTAACTGTTTTAATCGGAGCAGAAGGTGGTTTAACTGCAATGGAATTAATCACTGCTAAACAAGCTAATTATTTAGATATGCGACTAGGAATGCGCATATTACGAACAGAAACTGCCGCCGTAGCTATATTGTCTATTTTGCAAGCTTGGTGGGGAGATTTAGGCAGGTAATAAATGTGAATTAAAAGTTAAAATATTGAAATCTTTAACACTATTGATGCGCTTCGTTCCTCAGCAGTAGCCCACATTTTTTACCCTACTTAATCTTATAGAATTTATCAAAATTAACTTTTTACTTATTTATATTTAGGAATCAAAAAAACAACATGGAAAATTTAATTACCCAACTAAATAGTATTGTTTGGGGACCACTGATGCTGGCTTTAATTTTAGGTACTGGCATTTATTTAATGTTGGGACTGAAGTTAATTCCCTTTCGTAAACTATTTTACGGATTTGTTATGCTGTGGCGAGGGCGTAAAAGCAAGGAAAAAGGTGATATTACGCCATTTAACGCCTTAATGACCTCATTATCAGCAACTATTGGTACTGGAAACATTGCTGGGGTTGCAACAGCGATTACATTAGGTGGACCTGGTGCGTTATTTTGGATGTGGTGTACTGCTTTATTGGGAATGGCAATCAAATATTCGGAAGCAGTTTGCGCAGTTCATTATCGGGAAACTGATGAAGCAGGCGACCATGTTGGTGGTCCGATGTATTATATTAAAAATGGTTTAAAATCACATTGGGCTTGGTTAGGAACTGCCTTCGCTTTTTTTGGAATGATTGCTGGATTTGGCATTGGTAATACGGTGCAATCCAATTCGGTTGCTGATGTTTTAGAATCTAGTCTTGGTGTACCTTTATGGGCAACTGGAATTATTTTAATGATTTTAGTTGGATTTGTGATTATTGGAGGAATTCGCCGAATTGCCGACGTTGCAAGTAAATTAGTTCCCTTAATGGCATCCGCTTATATCATTGGTGGATTGATTATATTAGTTCTTCATGCTGATAAAATACCCGAAGCTTTTGAACTTATTTTTA
>JAGLFE010000285.1 GCA_023144675.1 Thiomargarita sp.
CTTATATTTTCTTGGTTTCTATTTTCTTTGCGTAACTTCAGGCATATAATAGGAGAGAATATAACAAACTTTTATAGGATTTTTTGTCATTATTTCAGTCATTTAATTTTGACAATTACATTATTTTAGGTATTAAACTTTTATTTGCTATTTTAACAGCTTTTTACTCTTTAAAGCAATAAATTATATACCAACACCTAAATTGAGCAAATACTTTTATAATGAAACTTTAAAATCTCAAAATAAAAACTTTACATGATATAATAAAAAAAATTCTACTTAAACTAAATAATATATTATAATAACATATTTATTCAAATTTAAAGTAGTAATTATATGGAAATAAATTAGAAAGATTTTTAGTTAAATTCTATGTATCAATTTAGCATTCTTTTATGAATTAGTTAATTCTAATTAAATTATAATATTTTTATATTAACAAAATAAAGGAGTTTAATTATGCGTCAAATCAGTATAATTAGTGTATTAGTTTTATTGCCTACTATTATTTTGGCAGAAGGGGTAGTTTCTAAAATTTATCCAATTGTTCAAACCCTAGATAATGCTAATAAAGTTCAATTATTAGATGAAACTGGAGAATTAACTACATCAAGCGTTGAAACAAATTTAACTCAAATATCAGATAAAAAAGAAGAATATAAGTCAATCAAAATAGTTGAAAGATATGCTGATAATAACGATGGCACTATAACTGATAATAATACTAGTTTAGTTTGGTTAAAAGATACTAGTTGTTTAGGTAAGCAAAATTGGGAGAATTTAGCAATTCAGATATGCCATCTAAATGGAAATAAAAAATGTCAAAAACAAGAGGCTAAATTTGAAAAGATGAAATTAAATTGTCAAGATTACACGATTGGTAATTTTACTGATTGGCGATTACCTAGTTTACAAGAATTAATATCATTACTTGATTATAGCTTTTATAATCCAGTGTTATCAAATACTATAGGAAACGAAAAATGGGGAATAGTTGCTGAAAATGATAGTTTTTTATCAGTAGAATTAGACTCATATTGGTCAGCAACAACCAGTGCCACCAGTCGAACCTATGCTTGGCATGTACATTTTACTGATGGTAATATTGGTGTTAGCGATAAAAAATATGCTAAAATCTATGTGTTACCAGTACGTAGTCACAGATATTAAATAATACTATTTTATCTCAAGTTTATAAGTTTAAAAAAATAATTATGAATGAGTCCAAACTACGTGTACTTTTTGTTGCTTCGGAAGCTTATCCATTAGTAAAAACTGGTGGGTTAGGTGATGTTAGTTATTCTTTGCCAAATGCTTTAAGGGGGTTGGACATTGATATACGTTTATTATTACCAGGATATCCTGCTATATTAAAACGATTAGCTTTAATTGAAGTACACGAAAATATTAATTTATATCCTTTAAAAACTCCAGTTCGTATTTTAGCTGGTACGATGCCAGGCGAAATTACTCCAGTATATGTGATCGATTGTCCTTATTTATATGATCGTGATGGTGGTCCTTATCAGGATGATGATGGCATAGAGTGGTCTGATAATGCTTTACGTTTTGGGATGTTATCTAAAGTAGCAGCACTATTTGGTTCGCATCATTTATTGTTTAAACCTGATATTGTTCATTGCAATGATTGGCAAGTTGGTTTAGCCCCAGCTTTTTCATCCTTTAATACTATTGATACTGCCAAAACTATTATGAGCGTACATAATATGGCTTATCAAGGAATTTTTGGTCCCGAAGTTATTGAGCTATTTGGATTACCACCCGAAAGTTTCAGTATGTTTGGTTTGGAATATCATGGCAAAGTATCTTTCTTAAAGGCTGGTTTATTTTATAGCGATTGGATTACAACGGTTAGTCCAAATTATGCTAAGGATATTCAAACCACTAATTATGGTTGTGGTTTAAATGGTTTGCTATCTGAACATCAGCATAAATTAACTGGCATAGTGAATGGTATTGATACTAATGCTTGGAATCCTGAAACCGATGAATTTATTAATCGCAATTACAATGTAGATAGTTTACTAATAAAAGTCCGTAACAGCCAAGATTTACGTAATAAATTAAAATTAGCTCCATCTAAGCAATCGCCAATAATTGGTATGATTACTCGCTTAACTGAACAAAAGGGAATTGATTTAGTAGTACCGATTATTCCTGATTTAATTAAAGAAGGGGTTCAATTAGCCATATTAGGCAGTGGCGATCGTAAATTAGAAAAAAGCTTGCAAGAATTAGCATCTCTTTATCCCAAGCAAATAAGTGTAACTATTGGCTATGATGAAGAGCTGGCTCATCAAATTGAAGCAGGGGCAAATTTATTTTTGATGCCTTCTAAGTTTGAACCTTGTGGTTTAAATCAAATGTACAGCATGCACTATGGTACTTTGCCTATAGTGAGAAATACAGGTGGTTTAGCGGATACGGTGGTGGATGCAACTCCAGACAATATTCAAAATAAAATTGCTACTGGTTTCATATTTGAAAATGAAGATTCAGAAGAATTATTAACTTGTATTAAACGAGCATTGCGTATATTTAATCATGATAAAACAAGTTGGCGACAATTACAAGTAACTGCCATGAACCGTGATTTTAGTTGGGAAAAAAGTGCCAAACAATATGTATCATTATATCGCCAATTATTAAATTAATAAATGTGAATCAAGAGTTAAAAACGTCTTATCCTTGCTTAAATAAAATCCTTGTAGTTTTTTGATATGTACAAAACGTTATTTTCTCTTTTTTATGTTGGTTTCAATGTAATATAAAACTATGTAGGTCTGATTAGCAAAGCGTAATCGAATCTAAGAAAACTGCTACAAACTAATTGCTGGCAAAAATACGTAACAAAAAATAAGGTTTATTCTACCAACGATTTTATTTAAGGTTTAATTATGTCCCTAGAACTAAATTTAAATTTTCCAGATGCTAAACACGTTATCATTAGCTTAATAGAAGCCGAAAAACGTACCAATAGTCCATTATATACATTTACCCCTCCTTTTTCGAGCAATGGCGAAGAACATTTACGTTGGTATTTAGAGGAATATGCTACCCAATATAGTGCCGATATTGACTTTGATACCGCTAAAAAAATTGCTGCCCAATTACCAGTTTTAGGTAAAGCCTTATTTAACCGTATTTTTTCCAAAAGAGTTGCTAAACAGCTATTTAAAAAATTTAACACTGCACAAAATGAATCAAAAATTTTAACGATTACCGCTGCTCATTCAGAAATTTTATCTTTACCTTGGGAATTATTATATTATCCAAATAAAACTAAGCAATTTTTAATTGACTTAGATGAGCCAATTTCTATTCGGCGGCAAATGCAAAATTCTGACTTTCCTCAAACAAATATTACTAAACATCAATTACATATTTTATTTGTTATTAGTCGTCCCAAAACTAAAGAAAAAATAAGTCATTTTTATGCCGATGTTAATGCGGTTATTGAAAGTGTGGAGGCTTGTATAGTTGGTCAAGTAAGTATGGAGTTTTTACGTCCAGCAAATATAGAGCATTTACAACAAAGATTAGAAAATCCTAATTTACCGCATATTGATATTTTACATTTTAATGGACAACATATTTTTGATGAAACCGGTGAATTTGAAAACCAAATTAAATCTAATTTCAGCTTTTTACCCGAAAATTTGCAAAGAGAAATAAACACCATACAATTAGGCAAAAATACTGGCTATTTATCCTTTGGAAATGGTCATAATAAAGAAAATCAGCTAGTTCCAGCGCAGTTATTTGCCAACTTATTAAATCGTCATCAAATTTCCTTATTAGTTCTATCCAACTGCCAAGCTGATAGCCGTAAAGCCAGTATTGATAATGTAGCCGCCCAATTAGCCGCCACAGGTTTGCCTTATGTATTAGTTATGCGCTATTCGATGATGATACCAGCGACCAAGCAATTATTTAGCCATTTCTATCAAGCTTTATTGGCAGGTAATTCAGTCGGTACTTCTTTAGATAAAGCCCGCTATTCTTTATATGAAAAAACCGAACGCTTGGAAATAGCAAGTATTGAAGAACCGATAAAAATTCATTTATACGATTGGTTTTTACCAGTGCTTTATCAGCAAATGCAAGATTTACCTTTATTAATACCCGCTAATAATGAAAATTGTCAAAACAACATTATTCTGCATAATTTACCGAAACAAGTGGCTTTTTTTGGCAGACAAGATGAATTAAATGAGATTGAACATCAGTTTACGCAAGATGCTCGTCGAATTACTTTGCATGGCGCAGAGGGACAAGGAAAAACTTGCTTGGCACAGGAAGCAGGACGTTGGTTGCATCGTACGGGCTTATTTCAATGCGTGATTTTTATAGATTTTGCTCGTTATCCAGGTGTTGACCCTATTAGCGTGGTGATAAGCACAATTAGCTCGGTGTTAAATAAACAATTATTAAATGTCGATGCTGTAACTAAGGCTTTAAAACGAATTCCTACTTTATTAATTTTCGACAATGTTGATTTATTAGCCAGTCAAGTTATTGCAACTCCGGCACCAGCAAACAATATAAATCAAGAATCTGTTCCTCAGCCTGAAAATAAACTTTTTACCCAAGAAAATTTAAAGGGCATCAAGAATAAAAGTAGCCAAGTTGATAAAGCAACTGAATTAGCTGAAGTTAAAGCAATGGATACATTATCGAAGTTATTAAAAGCCGCTAAAAAGTGGTCGGAAGCGGGACAAACACGTTTAATTATTATTTCCCAACAACCTATACAACATCTTGGATTTGCCAATAGACGTGGAATGCGTCATTATGCCATGTCCTTGAATGGATTGGATGCAGATAGTGCTTTAGAGCATTTTGATTCTTTGATGCGAAATTCTCATCTTGAGCATAAACCGACCAAAAGAGAAGTTAAAAGCTTATTAAAACAAGTTAATCATCATCCTTTGTCAATAATTTTATTAGTTGGACAATTGCGAACTAATAATTTGGGTAGTGTAATAGCGTGTTTAAATACAGTTCCAACTATGCCGTATGATGCGCTTCCAGAGGATAAAGTTCTACTTGCCTTGCTTAATTTAGCAACTGAAAGGTTGCATTTAAACCAACTTTACCCTTCAAGAATGAGCTTATTTTATGGTGGTGCATTTGGCAATATGTTACAATCTGTGAGCGATATTCCAGCTACCCAATGGGAAACGGCAATTCAAATGCTAGAGAATTCCGCATTGCTACAAGCTGAAAATTTACCCAATTTAACTGTTGCTTATTACCGCATTCATCCACGAATTGCCGCTTTTTTGCGCACCCGTTTATCAGCTACCGAATTGCAGGTGTTAAATGATCGTTATCAGCAAGCTTATTATGAATTAGCCCAATTTTTGTATAACGGTGAAAATAGCACGCCAATTCAAATACGCATGATTCAACAACAAGAATTACCTAATTTACTCTATGCCGCTTATGGGGCTTTGGAAACTGGGAAACCTTGGGCAAATGAATTTATTGGCTATGTTTATGCTTTTTTAAATGATTTTGGTATTCGCAGTGATTTAGATCAGGTCGCAATTCAGGAAAAATTGCAAAAAACTCCAGAAGAATTGCAAACTTGGCTTTCTGCTCAATTGGCACAAGGCGACCAACTTTATAATACTAGTCAATATCAAGCTGCTCAAGACGTTTTTGAAGAAATGCTGGATGAATTAGAAGATAAACCAGGACATCAACGTTGTGCGGTATCGGGTCGGATGGGACGCTGTTTTGCTGAACAAAGGCAATTCGAGGCGGCGGCAGAATATTTTCAACAAAATTTAGCTGAATTGGGTAAATTAGAAGCTTCGCCTGAAGTTTATCAAGAAATGGGAGATATGCACTTATATTTGGCTACAGTGTTGAAGGAAATAAAGGATTATGCGGGGGCTAAGACTAATTATGAAGCTGCTTTATCCGTGATGCAAGCAGTTGATGATAGTGAATCCCAAGCAGTTATTTATCAACAATTAGCTCAAATCGCTGTTATCAATAATAATTTATCGGAAGCGGAACAGCATTATAAAAATGCCTTAAATTTATTTAAACAACTGGAAAATAAATCATCTGAAGCCGATGTTTGGTATGAAATGGGACAAATCTATCAACAAGCCCAACAATGGGATTCTGCTGTTCAAGCTTATTCTCAAGCCGCCAATTTTAGAGAGGAACAAGGACAAACTGCACCAGCAATAGCCGCTTGGAATCAATTAGCCCAACTAAATCACGCTTTGGGACATTCACAAGAAGCAGAACGTTGTTATCATAAGGCAATTGAAGGTAGTAAATCATTGCAAGATTGGCTTAATGTTTCCAAAGAATTACGTAATTTAGCTGAGTTATTGTGTACGCAAAACCGTTTAGCTGAAGCTTTTCAGTTAGCAGAAACAGCTTTATCCATCGACAAAAACTTAAATTCAAGCGAAGCTGAAATTTGGCAAACTTATACTTTATTAGCCAAAATTGCCGAAAAGCAAAATAATACTTTGCAAGCGCAAACTTTTCATAATTTAGCTAGGCAATCTAAAATTGAAGTAGTTGATGATAAAAAGGAATTGGAAGCTCATCAACAATTAATTGATGCGGTGGTGCAAACCGTGATGCAACCTAGATTGAAATCGCAATTGGATGTGATGTTAAAACAGCGTGAAGGTAAAGGCTGGAATAAATTAGCTGTTGCAATTCGTAAAATTGTTAAGGGCGAGCGGGATTGGGATAGAATATGTAACGAAGTTGATTTAGATGTAACTGATGCGATGATTACTAGGAAAATATTGGAAAAAGTATAGGAATATTCAATATTTGCGTTAAGTTTTTGTAACTATTCACCAACTAAAACAAGGTTTGTATATACTCGATACTCCGATTAATT
>JAGLFE010000286.1 GCA_023144675.1 Thiomargarita sp.
AGAAGTACCAAGCGTTAATTATCAGGAAAAAACCTATGAAGAGTTAAAAGAAACCTTAAAAATTACTCTAAAAGAAGCTTTGGAATTTAATCGTCAAGATAAGCTTATATTGGCTGGTGGTATAACCCAATTCTTAATAAGCAAATACTTACTCTTTTAGGAGATGTAATATGAATGAAACTCAAGAATGTAAGACTAATGAAGAATGTAAAAAGGTAGCTTTAGACAGATTCATAGATTCATTTATTTTGTTCAAAGGAGAAAGATACCAAGCTGCAGTATATATGGCAGGATATGCTATAGAAATAGCTATAAAGGCAGAATTTAAAAGACTAATTGACAAAGAAATAGATAAGAGAAAAATTATAGACATAATAAATTTTTTAGCTGAACAACAGAGTATAAATAAAGAAATAAAAGGCTGGTTCAATTCTACACATTTTTCCTATCCTCCAAAAACACTTCTTCAATTATTTGAATTTTTCACAAAAATTACGTTGCTTCATAATTCAATGCATAACAATGCTTATTTTAAAATTATTATTAATCCTAAAAATAGTTATCAAAAAAGAGATAAAAATGATTCTTTTCATAATTTAAGTAATTATTTTGAAATGTTAAATAAGTGGAAAAATGTATTATATGACGAATATTCTGAGCAAAATAACTATGATTTTAAAAATTGGAAAGTTGAAATGCGTTATTCAGTAGGTGATGTTATTAAACATGATGCAATAAGCGAATTAAAACAATCCTTAAAATTTTTAGAAAAAGAATTACAAATAAAAAATAAAATACTTATTCTAATTAAAAAAGAACTTGAGTCATCAATTGAAGAAGAACAAGAGCAGAATAATAAAGAGCAGAATAATGAAGTTTAAAAAACATTTTTCGTACTTTGGTCTTAAAAATAAATGAGGTAAATAAAAATGTCTGAAATTTCTGAAAAAGAACTTGAAGCGCTTGAAGCTATTAGAAAACTTATTTCTCAAGGAGAAATAAAAGAAAATAATGAAGATAGAGATAACTTTAATAAAGAATTTCCTAAATTACAGGAAAAAGTTGATACTTTCTTGCAAGTATCTCAGGAGGAATTTAAACCCAAAGATGTTGTTAGGTGGAAAAAAGGATTGAAAAATAAGAAGTACCCTAAAGAAAGTCAATTTGCTGTAGTTATTGAACAATTAAAAGAGATTATTATTCCATCTAACTCTGAATCAGGAACTCCCTATTTTCGTGAACCACTAGATATCATATTAGGCATTCTGGATCAAGATGGCGATTTAATGCTTTATCATTATGATAGACGGAGATTTGAAATTGTAAGTGATAAAGAAATTGCACAAATGAAAGTTTGAAAATCAAACTATATCTAATTTATCCTTGTTAAACAGGAAATAACTCAATATGAATGAAAAAGTACAACTTCCCGATCCGAATGAATTTTTTGGGATTCGATTTGAATCAATTGGCGGACTTGGCGCACATACGGCGGGTTGAATTTTGGCAACTACTGCCGTATTACGTATGAATTTGAACGGAGCGCATTTCTCTATAGTCAATTATTCGCTACTGCTCATTTAAATTGGAAAAATAATAACTGTAAACCACAAGAAATATTTGGTTGTTGAATGCAAAAAATATTGGAAAATTAATTGAGTGATACTCTAAAAAGAATAAAGCATCTTGTTGCATCAGGTGTTGTTAGGATTTCGGAACACGGATATGATGAACTCACCAATGATAATCTAACCGCTCGTGAGATGGTAAGCGGAATTGAAAATTCTTGTTGAAGATTACCCTAATTATCCTAAAGGTGCGTCTGTTTTAGTATTGCAATTCGATAAAAATAATCAGCCAGTTCATGTGGTTTGGGGTATTCCAAAAGGACATGATAAACCTGCTGTATTGGTAACAGCATATAAGCCAAATCCAGATAGATGGGATACCACATTTATGGAGCGTAAATGATGAGAAAACGTAAACAAATTAAATATATTCATGAAGGTGAGTATGTGGCTAAGGTTGATGTAGAGCTGATTGTTACCGAGGATGAATGGGCTCCATATCTATCAATTCAGGATGCGTATAAGCTAGATGATGTCCGTGAAGCACTTCACCGTCGGGACTTGAACGCCGCTTCAAAAAAAGGTCGAGTGTATATCATGCAGCCAGTTGCCGTGTAGATTGCTACTATGCCTAACAAATACATTGAATATTCAAGAGAATATGTAGAAAAACTTGAAGTAGATATTATCTTTAAAATTTTGAAGAAAATTATTTCTAAATATGTAAAAAATATTCGTTGAATAATAATTGGGTAAAATAAAACTATAATAGAAAATTTATTCGCATTGACATTTCGCCTCAGTATTGTGAAATGGCAAGGAATAGGCTTAATGGCAAAAGTATTTTCAAATAAAAAAAGCTGTAAATAAAGATATTTTCTAAGTTTAGATAGGTAGTTAGCGTTGAATGGAATTTTTGCTATTTCGGGTGGAAAATATCAACGGTTATGATATAAATTTTAAGTAGTTTAATTTATAAAAAATCTTTCTGGAGTAAAAATAATGAGTTCTGAGTATGAATATCAATGGTGTTCTTGGTGCAATAAAAAAACAACTCATAAATCAGTTGATCAACATTATTTGACTAGGGATGAATATAAATGTTCATCTTGTGGAAATTACAGTGTCCAATGTAGATATTGTAAAAACATGGCAACATTTAAGCCCAAACCATCAAATAAAAAAGATAATGGTTTCATAAGTTCTATTAGAGAAAATTGGGCAAGTGAACTTTGTTCTGAACATGACGGAACAATTGCAAATTTTGAAAAACTAAATTACAAGCTAAATGATTTAGAGAACTATAAAATCATTTTTGAGAGGAATAAATGGAATTTAGCAAAAGGCGGTAAAATTGCAGGTGGTATGCTTGCTGGAGTTGCTGTATTTTGCCCTGTAACATATTTAGCTGCACCTGGTATTGCATCAGCGTTAGGAGCAACAGGACTTTTGGGTGCTGCAAGTACAGGCACTATGATAAGTACATTAAGTGGTGCTACTTTAACAAGTGCATCTTTATTTGCTTTAGGTCCCGGAGGAGTTGCTGGTGGAATGATTTTTGTTAGTGCAGCAGGTGCGGCTTTAGGTGGAGTTCAAGGTGCTACAATAAGTAATAATTATTTTGGCGCAGTAAAAGATTTTAAAGTTACCAGAGTAAAACATGGTGTTGGTCCTTCATTAATTTTTATTAATGGTTTTTTATCTCAAAAAAATCAAGATTCAACAGATTGGGTACGTTCCGTTTCAAAAAAATATCCTTCTAATCCATATTATTATGTGAATTGGGAATCTAGCTCGTTATATAGTATGGGAAGTTTAATTGGAAAAGGAACAGGAGAAATCGCTTTCCAAAAATATCTTACTAAACTTATGACAAGAGGTAGCAAAGCATTTGCAAAAAAATTAAATCCCCTAAATTGGGTACAAACAATATCTGAATTAATTGGAAACCCTTGGCATAGTTCAATGGCAAAGGCTTCTATGACAGGAATTCTATTAGCTGATTTAATAGCAAGAACCAATAACCCTAACGGCTATATTTTAATGGGTCATTCGTTAGGGGCAAGAGTAATTTATTATCTTCTTTGTGCTTTATCTACTAAAACTCATTCACCAATAAAAGACGTATTTTTATTAGGAGGTGCTGTTGATCGAAAAGATAAAGAAGGATGGAAAAATGCAATAAAAGCAGTAAACGGAAAACTAATAAACTGTTACTCTTATAATGATAGTACTTTAAAATTTTTATATAAGGGTGCAAACGCTCTTGCAAGTGATCCAGTTGGTCGTGGTAATATTGATTTTGAAAGTAATAAGGTGCAAAACATGGATGTAACTTCAATAATTGGTGGGCATATGGAATACAAGGATAAATTTGATAAAATTTTAGAAAAGGTTAGGTAAAAAAGATAAAACATCCAAAAATTATTTCAGCACATCCTTTAGATAATCACGTTTTAATAGTCGAATTTGATAATAAAAAATATAATATTTATTCACTTTTAGGAACTAACTCAATATGAATGAAAAAGTACAACTACCTGATCCCAATGAATTTTTTGGGATTCGATTTGAATCAATTGGTGGACTCGGCGCACATGCCGCAGGTCAAATTTTGGCAACCACTGCCGTATTGCGCATGAATTTGAACGGAGCGCATTTCTCTTCGTATGGTTCGGAGAAAAAAGGTTCCGTTATTCGTTCCTTTATTCGTTTAGCTGCATTAAATAAGTCAATTCGTTCCAGTGCTCCGATTGAATCGCCCGATGTAATTGTGATTTTCCATAGTGCTTTATTGAACCAAAAAATAACGATTGCGGGCATGAAAGCGGGTGGAACTTTAATTTACAACGGTGCAGAAAATATTGATCCTCCCCTGCTATCTGAATTACCTAAGGATGTAAAAGTAATTCGAGTTAATGCCCAAAAAATTGCGGTTGAAGAAAAATCTCGACCTAATGCCGTGCTTTTAGGAACATTAACGGCTGCGGTTCCCTTTTTAGATTTTGATACTATTTTGCAAGCTTTTTCCGATGAATTTATGCAACGCCATCCTGAAGCAGTAGCTTCTAATGAAAAGGCATTTCGGCGCGGCGCTAAGGAATTTGAAGTATTATCTAATGTGGGTAAAGCAGAAGGCGATTTACCTATTATGCGTCCTAGTCCAATTTGGGGATATAAAACCGCTCCGATTGGGGGTATTTTGCCGACACCGGGAAATACAGTATCCAATGATTTAACAGTTTCCCGCATGGGTTGGATTCCTGTTTTTCATGTAGAAAGTTGTATTCACTGTGCCATGTGCGATATGGTTTGTCCCGATTTTTGTTTAGTTTGGAAACAGATCGAAAGTGGAGAAGTGCAATTACAAGGCGTGGATTACCGCTATTGTAAAGGTTGTCTCCGTTGTGTTGAAACCTGTCCAACTAAAGCTTTTACCAAAGAAATTGAACAACCCGGATTAGCTGATAAATTACGTGTAAAA
>JAGLFE010000287.1 GCA_023144675.1 Thiomargarita sp.
TCTATTGCAGTAAATAGGTTTATAAGTTCCTTTAACTCAATAGTTTCTGGTAAGCTTTGAACTGTAGATAAAATCTGCTGTTTTGTAATATACATAATTGTATTTGGATTCAATCATTACGTTTATTATAGTTAAAAATTTCCAATAACAGGATTAACAGCATAAAAGTCCTTATTTATCCTGAAAATCCTTGAATTTTGCTATGGATTACATTCTAAATCTTGGTAAGGATTGTAACCATGTTGTTTTTTCCAGTCATAAGCAGTTTTATAGGTATCTTTTCTATAATCAAACTTGATGGTAACAGGACTTGCACCGTTTAAATACAAAGTTTTTCTACGCACGGCATTACTTTCTTGATCAAGTGCGGTTAAAACATAGAATCCGGGATGAGAAATAGCAAGCAATTTACTTGTACTAAAGGCACCTCTATTTTTTTTGGAATTAATATCAAATCCATAATAATATGGTTGCTTTTTAGGACTTTCTGAAGTACGAACTAATTTATTTTCAGGTTTTACAGAACCTTCTTTATACATAACAAGCGCATCCAAGCTAACTTTTAAACAACGAGGTTCTTCATAACGCCACCATCCTTCACCATGATTAAATTTAAATGTAACATCGAAATTCAATCCTGATAATATATTTTGATTGGCTAATTTCATTTTTCCTTGATTAATATCAATAATAGCTCCTCTAACTTGATCGGTTAAATACTTAGAAGCAGTAGGAACTTGTGCTATTTCAAAAAGTATAGTCAATACTTTAGTAACAAATAATAAATCTCGTTGATCTTCGTTAATATACCCAAGCGCAACATCACGACCAAGACTTTCATAGTAACCCATTGCTTTTGGAATTTCATTGAGCAAATTGAAAGCATCAGAAGAACTAACTGCAATGTTCAAAGCATCATTATCAATAATTTTAGCCACTTGTCTGACCATTTCTTCGGCAACAGAACGTAGTTCCCCAATACCAGAGTTATTTGGCTCATCAGGTTGTGGAGGTATGTTTTCAGATTCATTGTTTGTAAAATTACCACCTTCTGGATCGTAGATTACTGGTTTATTAGCTTCAGCAACAACTTCACCTTTTTCTTTATCTAAAACAGCAGCGTGTATAAAATATTCGCCAAATGGTAAATCATCTGGAAAAACATAATCAAAAAGCTTTCTCCATGCACTTTGGTTTTTTATGTACACATTTTTAAGGTAGGGCAACAATTGATTTGTAAAAGCACCTGTACTATTTTGGAAAAGAATGGTATCTCCTGTACCAACGGCAATATATATGTCATAATCCTTTTCAGTAATATCTGCGCCTTCAACATCAGTTTTTAAATTAACAGAAATCCTATTATTTTCTTTGTTGAAATGTAGTTCATTGACAGATATAAAAATATCAGGATTCACAACAACTGGACTTGCAATAAAATCAAGATTGACATCTGAATCAGATAGTAATATTTCTTCAGAACCAGGATTAAAGTTAAGTTTACCTTCAGGTGAATGGGGAATAATTATATAAACCCCTTCAATTAACGAGTCTAAACTAAAAGAACCGTCCACATCTGTAGTTGCTTGATTACATTCTTGTCCTTCTTCAAGATTATAAAAACAAACTTTAATTCCTTTAACACCCTTTCCTTCAGGAGTGCGTACAAATCCAGAAATAGTAGCATTTGAGTCTTGCACAATCTCAACTTCAGGCACCACAACCACTTCCGTATTAACAGTCGGCATGGCAATTAGATTGGGGTCATTAATGCCTTTTTGGGCTGTCCAAGCACCCTCTACATTAACTTGCCAATGGTGTTGGGTGGTGAGGTAGTCGGTGATGTCGTAGGAGCTAAGGCGTTTAGGTTCTTCATAAGTGGGTGTGCCAGTCATGCGGAAGTCGCCGCTGGGGAAGGTTAGGGTGGTGCGGTAGTTGTTCCAAGTACCGTTGTTTAGAATGTTTCCAGCAATATTCAAATTAAGAT
>JAGLFE010000288.1 GCA_023144675.1 Thiomargarita sp.
ACCTAACAGGTTTAGGACTACCAAATAATTTCGTCTCAATTTACATTAAACTCCATTTAAAAACACAAAAATTTAATGGAACATATAAATATAGTTTTAATTGTTGATGATGACCATATAGGACGTGAAACATTAGGTGTTTTACTTGGTGATCAAGGGTATAAATTAGTTTTTGCAACCAATGGACGGGAAGCTTTAACTAAAGCCATAGAATTAATGCCAGATGTTATCTTATTGGACATTATGATGCCCGAAATGGATGGTTTTGAAGTTTGCCAACGCTTACGCAAGATTCCATCTTTGGCTAATGTGCCTGTTATTATGTTGACCTCATTAGGCGATCGAAATTCGCGGTTACAAGGTATTAAAGTAGGTGCGGATGAATTTATTTCAAAGCCTTTTGATACTGTTGAATTACAAGCTAGATTGCAAACAATTTTGAAACTTAATCGTTATCGGCGATTGTTGGCAGAAAAAGCTAAGTTTGAATGGGTAATTGAAAAAAATAATGAAGCTTATTTATTACTTAATAATGAGAATAAAATTATTTATGCTAATTTACAAGCACGTAAATATCTAATTAATAATGACCAAGATGATATTATTGGTAAAGATTTTTTAAAATTAGCTAAAACTCATTACCAAACAGAACCAAAACATATATGGGAAAATTGGTTAACGCAAGCCCCAAATGTAGCTCTTTACCTTGTTTGTGTTGAAACGGTAACTTCGAGTGCTTTTTGGTTACAAGTTGATATTATGGAAATGCCTGTAGAAATCGAGGAGAAATATTTAATTCGGTTACATGACATAACTGATACGATATTAGTTGGCAGACAAAAATGGACATTTCAAGGACAAGTTCGACATAAATTAAAAACTCCCATATCACCAATAACAATGGGGCTTGAGTATATTAAGAATAATTATGATAACTTAACTGATCAAGAAAAGAAAGAATTTATCGATATTGCTTATTCTGGTGCCAATCGTTTAAAAGATGAAGTCGAAAAAATTTTTACCTATTTAGATGTATCCAATTCAGCTAAATTAGGGATGGAAACTTGTCATATTAATGATATTTTACAATTGATTAAAATCATTGAAAAAAATCTACGGTTACAAACAATTAATATTGATAAACAATATGATAAAAAAGCAGAAGAAATTTGGCTATTTATTTCTCCACAAGCAGTAGAACTTATATTGGCTGAACTGCTATTAAATGCAAAAAAATTTCATCCTAATAATTCCCCAGTAATCGAAATTAAAATATCTAATATAGAAGCAGGAGTTTGTTTAAAAATTAGTGATAACGGAGTACATTTATCAACTGAACAACTTGAACATATTTGGACTCCTTATTATCAAAGCGAAAAAAATTTTACTGGTGAAAAACAGGGAATGGGATTAGGATTGTCAATGGTTGCCTCATTAATATGGGAAATTGGTGGGCAATGCCGAGCTTTTAATCACCTTAAACAAGCGGGTCTAGTTATTGAAATTATTTTACCTATTTTAGATTTTGAAAACCCTGAATTTTAAATAACAATATATATTAAAAATATGAGTAGTCCTAAAATAGGTAG
>JAGLFE010000289.1 GCA_023144675.1 Thiomargarita sp.
GAGACTATCACTACTTTGTTCAGGAGGCGTTCAGGACTACCAAAATTTTGGACTCCAGATTTTTTAAGCTCTACTCTTCCTAAAGAAAAGATATAGAAAGAAAAATATGGCTAATATCATCAAAAAATTAAAAAATGATTCTATTTTAGATGGATTGATTGGGCTAGAAAGTGATTGCGTTTCGGGTTTTAATACCTTAGACAAAGGCAAAGTTGGATCTAATTTTTCGCTAGTTATTAAATTATTGCTTAATTGAATAATGGCAGAACTTGGTAAAGGTTGCACACTGGCAGAAATAACCGTGGCGGGTCCTCTATTGCCAACAATATCAGTCATAGGTGTAGCCGCCGCCAACACCATCTGACTGCTAATCGTTTCAATCAATTTATTTTGCTGATCATAAGTATTAATAGGTATTCTAGCTAATCTAAAAAATGGGAAACGAATTAAATGATTACCTTGTTGCCATTCAGGTAGCGAAATAAGCTTAAAAATACCTTGATTCATTATTATTGTTAATTGTTCATGCCCTAATGGAGCCATTAAAAATAAAGCATCTAATTTTCCATCTTTTACAGCATTAATCTGTTGATTTAAATCTTGATGGTAATTTAATTGTACCTGATTATTCAAATTTAATAGCGGTAATATCATTTCGGCAGTACGGGCGGAAGCACTATTTTCAGCACTTACTCCGAGTTCTTTTATATCGGCAATACTATTAATTTTATCGCTGTTCAAGGCAATAATATGTGCCATTTTATTTCCAATAACTCCTATAGCTTCAATTTCTTGATTGGGAATGGGAAGACCAGATTTAGCATCAATAGTAAAAAAAGCTTCTGCACTAAGAATTCCCAAGCGCGCTTCCCCTGTTTTTAATAATTGTAACGGGTTAATACTCTTTGTTGCTTGTACCCGCCGTCCTGGAAATGATTTACGAACTGCCCGTAAAGCTTTACTTATATCCCGACCTAATTCGTTTAACATTCCAGCCGCAATTACCAATTCTTCAGTTTTATTTATCTTGGTTAATTTACTAATTAATTGATTTTTTATCAGGAAACTTTGTGCCACAGTTTTATAGTTTTGTCCTTCTAATTCAACTTCCCGATTCATTTCTTGCATAGTATGTACATCAATAATTCCAGCTAATTTTTGGAATATAGCTTGTAATTGGGGATATTTTTTTAAAGCATCAGCACGAACTAGCGGAGAAGGTTCATAAACAGGAAAGAATTCTAAATCATCTTCTAAAATCACTAAACCAAAATCTTTAATACGTCCTTCGGTTGAAAATCCTTCTAATACATCTATTTTACCATCCAATAAAGCTTGATAAATAATTGATTTATCATTATTCACAACAGTTGGAATAATATGGGGTAAACCATAACGCCTCTTTAAAGCACTTAATCCATCTAATGGACGTTCCATAAATTCTGGTTCCATGCCCATTTTTATATTAGAACCTATTTTAACCAGTTCACTAATTTTATTAATTTTTAAAGCCAAAGCTCTATCACGACGCATTAGTAATACGTAATTGTTAGCAAATCCAAGTCGATTTTGCCATTCTAAACCTAAAGATTTAAACAGTTTTTTGACTTCTATAAATGCTTTATTACCATCATTAATTGGTGGACGACCCAACATAATTAAACCAGTTCCATTATATTCAACATAAATATCTAATTCATTATTTTTAATGGCTTCCAAATTAGCAAAGGTATCTCCATAAGGAATAAATCGCTTAACTGGAATTTTTTCATGTTCCAATAATTGAGCAATAATTTCTGCTAAAATATATTGTTCAGTGAAATCTTTTGCTCCAATACGTAAAGGTTCAGTTTTATTACATCCTGCTAAAATTAATAACATTATGCTGTAAATTAGTATTTTTTTCATAGGGATTTTTAATATTAGGTTGGGAAATAATTGTAGAAATATGAATTGATTAATAATGCCAACAAAGAGTCTGACAAATAGGTAAAAATTGACAATTTAGAGAATTTTTTTACATAACATTAGCCTTAAACAAAGTTTCCAAAAAAACTATTTATTATCAAAAATTTAACAGGATTACTTTGTTTAAGACTAATAACAATGCCAATTAAGGGTTGAAAAATTTTATTTAAAATCAAACCCGTGATTGGAATTAAAAACTTTAATATAATTGATGCGCTTCGTTCCTCAGCAGCATCCTACATTTTTAACTCTTAATTCGCATTAACAGTTTAGGGAATAATTACACTATTTAATTACGCTTTCACCCATCATACCAGGTAAGCGAGGCATAGTTTGTTCAGGAAATTCACCAGTTAAACTATTTAAAAAGGCAATAATAGTTTGTACTTGGGTCGCAGTTAAGTCCTTATTCAGTTGCGATTTTGCCATTACCCGCACTGCTTCATCTAAAGTGGGAACAGCCCCATGATGAAAATAAGGAGCGGTTATAACAATATTACGCAAAGTTGGTACACGCCAAACATTTTTATCTGTTTCCTGATTGGTAACTTGATAACGTCCAGTATCTTCCAACAAATTATATTGACTATCATATTCGCTATTATAAGTTGGGAATTTTCTAAACCAACCTTGACCTATCGGTAATTGCGGACCACTAAAATTAGCACCTAAATGGCAAGTTTGACAACCAAGTTCATTAAAGGTGTTTAAACCTTCAATTTGTTCAATAGTTAAAGCTGTTTTATCACCTTGCATATACTGATCGTAGGCAGAATTGTTAGTTACTAAAGTTCTTTCATAAGCGGCAATCGCTTTAACCGCATTATCTTCTGTTATGGTTTCAACACCATTGGCAAAAGCAGCTTGAAATAAAGCATTGTAACCAGGAATGGTTTTTAAGCGTTCTACTACTACATCCCAATTTTTCATTCCCATTTCAATTGAATTAGTTACTGGACCACGAGCTTGGTCTTCTAAACTAGCCGCTCTGCCATCCCAAAATTGCACGGATAAAAAGCCACTATTCCAAACAGTTGGCGCACTACGTCCTCCAGTTTTACCATGCACGCCCATAGAATTAGGACGATTATCTTCACCACCCGCCATCACATTATGACAAGAGTTACAAGAAACGGTGCCAGTGCTAGATAAACGCGGATCAAAAAATAAAATTTTACCTAATTCTATTTTAGCAGCTGATTGTACATTATCGGCTGGAATTGGTGGAATATTAGGCAAAACTTCTGCTTGAACATAAATTGGCAACGCCATAATGCCAGTTAATAAAATACGGTTTAATTTCATAATATACTTATAGTTAGTTAATTTAAGGATGAAAATTATTTAGTAAATTGGTTATTTTATAATTACATTAAACCTTTTTCAGCAAGTGAAGTACAATAACCATCACCCACTATAAAATGGTCTAAAATTCGTATTTCGAGAAAATTTAATGCTTCTTTTAATCGTTGCGTAATAGCAATATCTGCTTGACTAGGTTCAGCAACACCGGAAGGGTGATTATGTGCTAAAATTAGAGCCGCTGCATTATGTTGCAAAGCCTTTTTAGCTACTTCGCGTGGGTAAACGCTAGCACCATCTATTGTGCCATAAAATAATTCTTCAAATTTAATGACCCGATTTTTATTATCCAAAAACAGGCAACCAAATACTTCATAATCTCGTCCGCTGAGTTCCGCCATTAAAAAATTGCGGGTATCATCGGGATTGGACAAAGCATCGCCTTGTTCTAAACATTCACCTAAATAGCGACGACTTATTTCAACACAAGCTTGTAATTGCACATATTTAGCATTACCTAAGCCTTTCGCCTCACAAAATCTTTTTTGATCTGCTTTTAATAAACTTCGTAAATTGCCAAATTCATCCAATAAATCCTTGGCTAAATCTAAAGCACTTTTACCGTATGTGCCAGTCCGCAAAAAAATAGCCAACAATTCCACATTAGTTAATGCTTGCGCTCCCCGCTGTAACAATTTTTCCCGAGGACGCTCTTCTTGAGGCATATCGGTGATTTTGCGAGTGGTTAGCGGTTTTTTAGGTAAATATTTTTCGGATGATTCAGCAATAGTTTCTTTATTGATTAAAAACATTTAGATATTTCTTATTTAATCCTGCATAAATCCTGCAAATTTTTGGAATAAACTAGCAACATCATGTGGACCAGGACTAGCTTCGGGATGCCCTTGAAAACTAAATATTTTTTTATTAAGATGTTGAATTCCTTGTAAAGAACCATCAAACAAAGAACGATGAGTTGCTTTTAAACTGCTAGGTAAACTGGCTTCGTCAAGGGCAAAACCATGATTTTGACTGGTAATCATAACCCGTTTAGAACTAATTTCCTGCACTGGATGATTGGCACCATGATGACCCAATTTCATTTTAATCGTTTTCGCACCAGTGGCTAATCCCAATAATTGATGCCCTAAACAAATGCCAAAAATTGGTATATTAGTTTGCATTATTTCTTTAATATTTTCAATGGCATAATCGCAAGGTTCTGGATCGCCAGGTCCATTAGATAGAAAAATACCATCAGGTTTTTCCTTTAATATTTCACTGGCTGGTGTTTTAGCAGGCACAACTGTAACATGACAACCTTGATCGACTAATAAACGTAAAATATTCTGTTTTACACCAAAATCATAAGCAATTACGTGTTTATTCAAGGAAATATTTTTTTCCACCGCAGGCAATAAATTCCAACTAGCAGTTTTCCATTCATAGGCAGTTTGAACACTTACTTCTTTGGCTAAATCCAGACCTTGTAAACCAGTAAAATTTTTAGCAATTTGAATTGCTTTATCAATGTTAATTTGTCTTCCAGTTACCAAACAGCCGTTTTGCGCTCCTTTTTCCCGCAAAATTCGAGTTAATTTTCGCGTATCAATATCAGCAATACTGATTACTTTATTACGTTTTAAATAGGATTCTAAAGATTCTGTTGCTCGCCAATTACTTTCTAAAAAGGGTAAATTACGAATAACTAATCCCGAGGCAAAAACTTGTGGAGATTCTTGGTCTTCTATATTAATACCAACATTTCCAATATGCGGATAAGTTAAAGTTATGATTTGTTTACAATAGGAAGGGTCAGTCAAAATTTCTTGATAACCGGTCATTGAAGTATTAAAAACAACTTCACCGACACTTTCTCCATCAATTCCAATGGAATGACCATGAAAGAGGCTACCATCGGCTAAAGCTAATAGGGCTGGATTTCTCATTGTTTTATTTTTGGGGTAATTTTATAATTAAGTTGATTTGTTTTTTAGTTAATCTTTTTATTGGTTAAATTATCAGGATAAAAATTTTCATTTAAAATTTGTACTAAAGAATAGGGACAACTAGCTGGAAAAATACTTTTAGCTAAACCTGTTTCATCTATCGCCACTTTTAATCCTAAACGATAAGCATCATTCAATCTAATATAATTTTTTAAACTTGGACTATCAGACAATAATAGATTTATTGGTTCACGTTGCTCATTAATCGTACTTTTCCAACTTTTAGTACATTTATCCGCCTGAAAATGCCATTTCAACAAATGCATTAATAAAATTTTTAAACGACTCAATAATTCACGTCTATCACGTTTTGCCATACTTTCTAATTCTTCAGCGATATTATCAACATCAATTTCTGTTAAACGTTGTTGTCGTAGCAAGTCAGCATTTGCCATTAACCAAGTGTAAAAATTTTTTCATAGGTTTTATTTAATTGATTCATATAAAATGTAGGATGCTGCTGAGGAACGAAGCGCATCAATCGTGTTAAGATTTTTCACATTTAAAGTTTAATTGGTAGATAGTTACAATTTTTTTTAACTCTAACGTCTAAATAAAATAGCTATCCACTGCCCTAAATTGAGCAAATTAGCTAGGGAAGCTGCGACATAAGTTAAAGCACAAGCGGTTAAAATTTTTCTCGCCGCTCGTTGCTCTTTAACTGAAATATAATTTCCTTGAGCTAAAATTGGTAACGCACGTTTAAAACTGGCATTAAATTCAACTGGCAAAGTTACTAAATGTACTACCACTGCTGTGCCTAAACTCAAAAATCCTCCTAAAAAGAATAATATTCCCGCACTTGGAATCCGCAAAACAATCATCACCAATGGCGAAAGAATAAGTAACCAAGCTCCTATTTTTTCTGCTATCCGAGCAAAAACAACTAAATGAGTTCTCAAATGCAAAGGCAAATAACCAGTATAATCTTGCAAAGCATGCCCAACTTCGTGAGCGGCAGTGGTAATGGCGGTTAATGAGTTATTTTCCCAATTAGCTTGGCTCAAGCGAACAGTTTTATCTGTTGGGTCATAATGGTCGCCTAATTTAGTCATTTCCAGTTTCACATGGGACATATCCAATTTTTCTAACAAATGTTGCGCAAATTGAGAACCATTCATAGGTAAATTATTATTGGATTGGCTGTATTTTTTTAACACTTTTTTTGCCCAAATTTGTGGTAAAAATACAACTGCAACTAAGAATAATAATAAAATTAGAATTGGCATCTTGCTAATTTGGCAATTTTTCTAAAATAACGGAGGATTTATGCACTTTAACATCTTCATCATGTCGAATGGTACGCAAAAAGGCAATAATTTGTAAAATTAAAATTAAGCTAAATGGAATCGCACCAGTAATCGCCATTGCCTTTGCCACAGTAACTGAACCAGTAAATAAAGTTCCTGCTGTCAATGTTGCAATAATTAATCCCCAAATTAATTTAAATTTACTGGATGGATTTAAGTTGCCATTAGAAGTCATCATACTTACCACAAAAGTACCAGAATCTGCACTAGTAACGAGGAAAATCGTAATTAAAATTAAAGCTAAAACGCTTAATAATTCCGATAATGGAAACCAAGTAAATAAGGTAAATAAAGCTTTGGTAACGTCTTCAAACACTAAATCGGCTAAACCAACATTACTGAACATTTCTATATATAATGCGCTTCCGCCGTAAACTGCAAACCAAAACATCGAAAATAAGGTTGGTAATAAAATAACTCCAATGACAAATTCCCGAATCGTACGTCCACGACTAATGCGTGCAATGAAAATTCCAACAAAAGGTCCCCATGCTAACCACCAAATAAAATAGGTTAAAGTCCAGCCAGAAGTCCAGTCAGAAAGTCCTTCGTAAGGATATAATTTAAAAGAAAGGTTAATCAATTGGCTCACATAATCACCAATGGAAGTAATAAATACTTCTAAAATAAAGCGGGTCGGTCCAGCAAATAATATAATCATTAACATAAATATAGCAATACCCATATTTATATTACTTAAAATTTTAATTCCCTTATTTAAACCAGTGCTTGCTGAAAGTAGAAATGTGGCTGTTATGGTGATTAAAATAATAGTGCTTAAAGTATTGGTTTCAGGTAAATTAAATACTTCTCCTAAACCAGCTCGCACTTGTAAAATGCCCATGGCTAATGAGCCAGCTAAACCAAAAACAACAGCTAATACGCCAGTAATATCAGCTATATGGCACCACAAGCCTTTATATTGATAGCCAAATTCTGCTCGAATAGGTGTTGAAATAAGGAAAGGCATTTTTTTACGAAAGGTAAAATAGGCGATAACTAAAGCACAAATTGCATAAATTGACCAAGCGTGTAGTCCCCAATGTAAGTTGGTAATTACCATTGCCATACGGGCTGCTTCTGCTGTTTTGCCGTCAATAGTTGGTGGAGCAACATAATGAAATATTGGTTCTGCCACTCCCCAAAATACTAATCCTGCCCCCATACCAGCGGCAAATAACATTGCTAACCATGAAGCAGTAGAAAATTCAGGTCGATCTTCATTTTTTCCTAAACGAATATGTCCATAGGGTCCAAAAGCCATGTAAATGCTTAAAATTAAAAAACCCGTACATAATAATAAGAAAAACCAATCTAAACTTTTGAGCGCAAAACCAGTGATATTTAGTGCAATGCCCGTCATGGTAGTAGGCATTAATATTCCCCAAATACCAATTGCTCCGCATAAAATAACTGAAATGAAAAAAACAGGATATTGTTTAATAAATTGCATAAATTTACTTGAAATTAAGGTTTAATTATATTTTTAGATTATAAATGTGTGTAGATTTTTTTTATTAAAAATCAAAATAATTTGATAATTAGGTGGGATAAAAAAGTCTAAAAGTTTAATCAAATAATAAAAACTAAATTTTTAGACAGATATTAATATAAAGCAGGATTAAGTGTAAATTACCGTTTAAAAAATTATGCTGCAACGGTGGCTTTTTGTTTTAAAGGAACCATTTGTTCTGGTTTAATTTTTTGCATTAAAATTTCGTCGGCATCATCAATATCAGCTACTTTTCCGTTTAAATTTTGTAATGGTAATTCAAAATCATTCCAACCTTTAACTCCAGTTTTCAAAGATTTAACAGAATGATAACCCATTAAATTCATAGTATAACTAGCTAACACGCTACGATGCCCAGAACGACAAATAACGACAATATCTTTATCCCGCGCTGCTGCGAGTTGAGGAACGGTATCATCATACCCATAATCACAAGCAGGTTCTAAAATACCGCGTGGCACATTAATAGAATCTTTAATATGCAAATTTTCAAATTCATAAGGCTCACGAATATCCACCAGCAATAATGAGTGATTAGATTCCATCAATTCTTCCAATTCCCAAGGAAAAACTTCACCAATGTTATCTATGCAATCTTTAATTAAATCTTGAAAATTTTTCATACATTTCAACCGTAGTAATTTAAATTACAATAATATAAATTTAATAGCATTTTATTATATTCATAATTAACTAAAATAGTAATTAATTATTAGCTTGAATTAAAAAATATAATTGTTTTATCAAATTTAACTTATATCGTAACTATCTACCAATTAAAGCTTTAAATGCGAAAATTTTAACATGATTGATGCGCTTCGTTTCTCAGCACTACATTATATGTATTTCTTGGTAGATAGTTACTTTATATCTATCTTAAATAATAAATCAAAAAGCAAGAAAAATAACAAGAAGTTACGAATTAGATAAACATCTAGTAAAATCGTAATTATCTACCTTTCAATTTCATCAAGTTAGGAATTGTGTTTGGAGTTTAAAGTTTTAGATTTATTTGAATTAGCCTTGTTATAATATATTTGATATAAAATATGTACTTGCTGTTTTATATTTTCAAGCGTTGTATTATTATAAATAATATCATTAGCGATAGATAATCGTTCTATTCTGCTGGCTTGAATATTTAGAATATTTTGAATTTGTTGAGTGGCTAATCCACGAGTTATTAATCTTTTATATTGTATTTCTGCTGGGCAATCGACTACAATAATATGTTCAACTGCATTCAATTGTTTAGTTTCTAATAATAAGGGAATTACGAGCAAACATAAAGAAAATTTTACTTGGGCAGCTTGTAATTGCATCATTTCTCGAATACGAGGATGTAAAATAGCTTCTAAACGTTTTCGTTTGTTAACATTATTAAAAACTTGGTAGCGTAACTTTGCCCGATTAAGTTCACCATTATTATCAAGAATATCAGCACCAAAAGCTTGAACAATTTCTTTTAAAGCTGGCTGTTCAGCTTGAGTTAATTGATGGGCAATTTCATCGGCATCTATAATCGGAACTCCTAATAATGCAAATAATTTAGCCGCTGTGGTTTTTCCTGATGCAATACCGCCAGTTAAGCCAATTTTTAAAGCTGGAACCATAATAGGTAATTATTTGATAATGTTGTACCCCAGATTAAATAAATAAATCCTGCGGTGGCAAGATATGGACCAAATGGAATCGGGGTATTTTTATTATTATTCTGCAATGTAATTAATGTAATTCCAACAATCGCACCGACAAAAGAAGAAATTAAAATAATCAAGGGCAAACTTTGCCAACCCATCCAAGCTCCGAGCAAAGCTAATAATTTAAAATCACCATAACCCATACCGTCCTTTTTGGTAATTAATTTAAATGTCCAATAAACACTCCATAAAATTAAATAGCCCATTATTGCACCGATAACGCTGGATTCGAGGTCAGTATATAAACCAAATAAATTGCAAAATATTCCAAGCCATAAAAATGGTAATATAATATCGTCAGGTAATAGCATGTGGTCGAAATCAATCATGCTGGCAACCAATAATGCCCAAACAAGTAATAAAGCTCCAATTAAAGCCAGACCAAAACCAAAATGTAAAGTTACAATAATGGCTAATAATGCGCTGGTAATTTCTATTAATGGATAACGTATTGAAATAGTTTGTTGACAATTAACGCAACGACCTCGTTGCCAAATATAGCTAATAACTGGAATATTTTGCCAAACAGTAATCATTTTTTTACAATTAGGGCAATGAGATCGTGGTTGGTTTAAATTAAAAACTTTGTCGGTTTCTTTACTCGGAATTTCTAATAGTTCAGAACATTCCACATGCCAATTATGTTTCATCATAATAGGTAAACGATAAATAACCACGTTTAAAAAACTACCTACAATTAAACCTAAAATGCCAGTTAATGCGATTAAAATATATATTTCATTGGCAAGTAAATTAAGAATTTGTTCCATTTTTTTATTTCGTATTATATTTTAGATAAGATATTATTAATAATATAGCAGAATTAGGATAATTTGTTTTATATTAAAATTGTAGCTTTGATTAAAGAAATCGGATAAATTTTAAAACTGTTAAAATATTGACATTATAAAAAATCACAATAAAATATACTTTTTTTACCGATTACACTTTCAATCCGTAACAAACCATTATGCCGATTCAATACATGTTTAACAATTGTTAAGCCAAGTTCCTTTTTATTAAAATAGTGTATATCAAGCGGCGAAAGTGGCTCATTTAACTCCAACAATAATGCGGAATCAATTCCTTGACCATTATCTTGAACTTCAAAATGCTTTCCTGATTCATTTTGATACCATTTTATTTTAATTTCACCTCTTGGAGGTGTATAGTAAATAGCATTGAAAATTAAGTTGACAAAAGCACTGCGCAATTCTTCTACGCAACCTGAAATAGTTAATTTATTATCAAGTTCCAAAGTGATATTATGATGATATTTTTTATTGAAAATTTGTACTTCTTCAAGAATTGCAGATATAATATCAGCTACTGCAATATCTTTTTCCACTTCGGCATTACTAAATTCAGTTTCTAAATAAGATAATAAAATTAGTAATTCTACCAAGTTGCGTATTCGCATAATATATTGTGCGGCAACCAGTAATGAATCTTGGCTTTGTTGAATGCAATCATCTTTCGCATTACAAATAGCATCTATAAATTTATTAATTACTTTAATTGGTGTATGCAACTCGCTAGAAATATTGGTAATAAAATTTTGGCGAATTTTTTCTAAACGATATAGTTGAGTAATAGGTCGAGCTATTAATAAGTTTTGGCGACCTGCATACGGCACAATTCTTATTTTAAGCATAAGATTAGGATTAATCGGCGAAACTAAATTAATAGATTCTTCTTTATCAATTTGTTTAAGGTAATTACTAAAAACTGGGGAACGGATAAGATTGGTAATCGGTTCACCTCTATCTTCAAGAAGTTTTAAACCCAGTAATTTACCAGCCGCTTGATTAAACCATTCTATTTCATATTTTTTATCTAAAACCACGGTTGCATCTGGCATGGCAGCAGTAGAATTTCTAAACCTTTTAAGTATAGTGCCAAGTTTACGTTTACGTTTACGATTGCGTTGTTGTAAACGGTAAATATGATAAAAGATTTCTCCCCAAATACCAGGAGCTTCAGGAGGATTAAATTTTTTACTGTGAACAAACCAGTATTCTAAACGATATAAATTGTAAAAATGCCAAGAAATATAAGTTAAACTACCTAGCCATAAAAGTAAAAAAATTTGTCCAATTAATAAACCAATAAAAAAAGTCAATAAAATGATACCAACTAGATACCAAAATTCATAAATCCAAGTTCGAGACATTAATATCCTCCTTTAAATTGTGTCTCTAGGTAGATATAACTAACTTCATTTAAAAGTAATTTATTAACTAATCTTTTGCCCTAGTAATACGATAGACATTAGATAATTCATAAGGTAAATAACGTGCTGGATCACGGCGACTCTCACCACCATAACTAAGCATCAAAGCTTCTTTATGATTAAAATCTAACCAATCAACAAAAATAGCACTATGTTCAATATCATTATATGAATGATTTATATAATAAAGAAAATCTCCTGGTTGAATCAAATTAATATTAGCATAAGGTCCGCGATTTTTAGTGCCTTTAAATATAGTTTGACGTTTTTTACCTCGATTTGGATAACCAGCGCGATTATATACTTCATTAATATAATCCCAACAACCGCCTGGTAAAATGAGTCCATCCGCTATCATTTTACGTCCAGTCATTAATATTTTTCTTCCTGGTGGGGTTGCTTTTTGTTCGGCATTTATAATAATATCTTGTTCGGTAGGAGGATTAGTTGGAGAAACCGGCTCTTCAATAATTTTATTTACTTGTTTATTAGGTTCTGAAGTAATTACAGAAGCTTTAAATGGATTACAAGCTGATATTAATAATAGTAATATTAAATAACTTAGCAAATTTTTATATAAATTCACAATATTTTCCTTTGATTGTTAATTAATTTGTAATCTAAAATATAATTGTAACATTTAATTAATTTTATGGCTGTTTTAAAGTCTAAAATACTGCTATTTTATACAAAATTGTTTTTTTTAAATTTAACAACAAGGACATCATGAAAAAAATACTATTACCATTATTCATTTTATTGATTAGTTTTTTGGTTTTTAAATATATGCAAGCAACAACATCGGGTAAAAGGTCAATAAAAATAGAAGAACAAACTTGGGTTGTAGAGGTATTAACTGTTAAGCCTGATATAATTTCACCAAGTTTAAATTTGTATGGGCGGGTTGAATCACCAACCACAGTTATATTACGCACAGCTAGTCAATCTCTTAATGTCAACGCAAGAATTAAGCAAATTTCTGTGCTAGAAGGACATTATGTTAAAAACGGGCAATTGTTAATTCAATTAGAAAATCAAGATATACAGCTTAATTTAAAGCAAAAACAAGCTGATGTTACCGACATTAATGCCCAAATAAAACTCCAAAAACAGCGTTATCAACATAATTTAGCCGCTTTAACACATGAAAAAAAGTTACTAAACTTGAAACAAAAATCATTGACACGTTTACAAAATTTGAATAAAAAGCAAATAAGTTCTCAAGCCACTTTGGATGAAAGTCAACAGGCAGTGGAACAACAAAAACTTGCGTTACTTAATCGGCAATTAGAAATCAAAAACTATGCAATTAATTTAACTCAATTACAAGCTAAACATAAACGTGCTATTGCTCAACGAGATTTAATTAATTTAGAATTGATGCGTACTAAGATAACAGCTCCGTTCGATGGTATTATTGCCGAATTAATGGTGGCGAAAACGAATCGAGTGCGTAGTGGCGATGCTTTACTGTCTATATACGATACAACTTCCTTAGAGGTGCGAGCTCAAATACCAAGTCGTTATCAACATATTATTTTGGCGGCTTTGGAAACTAATTATAAACTTGAAGCTTTTGCGCAATTAGATAATCAGCAAATTAAGTTGCAACTAGATAGGTTATCGGGTCAAATTAATGCAGATAGTGGTGGAATAGATGGATTATTTAGTTTAAATACAGGTGAAAATAATTTACGATTAGGACAATTTTTATATTTAACTTTAAATTTGCCAGCGCAAACGAATATTATTATTTTACCTTTTGAAGCTATTTATGGGGCAAATCGTGTTTATAAATTAGTTGATGGGCGTATGCAGGGTATTACAATCGAAAGGTTGGGAGAACAAGCTAGTTCAGGAAAGGAATCATTACTTTTGGTACGTAGTTCTGATTTGCAAGCGGGTGATCAGGTGATTATTACTCACTTACCGAACGCAATAAATGGTTTGAAAGTTAAGGTTAATTTAGAATTGTAGTTATGCGACTTGGGTTAGTAAAACGTAGTTCAACATTATTAAAATAATTGTAACTATCTACCAAGTTAAAAAATACGTATAAAATTAAGTAAAAAATGTAG
>JAGLFE010000029.1 GCA_023144675.1 Thiomargarita sp.
AAATAATGAGAAAAGCTTATAAATTTGTATTAAAATTAGGTAACTATCTACCAATTAAACTTTAAATGCGAATTAAGAACACGATTGATCCGTTTCGTTCCTCAACAGCATCCTACATTTTTACTTAATTTTATACGTATTTCTTGGTAGATAGTTACATTTAAACTTATTGATAAAAATTTATTCTTTGATGGGAATTGTTGTTTTCTCCTCAATTCTTAATGGCAAATGTAATAATTTATCATACTGTTTAATGGGCAATTGGTATTGAATAGCCTTTTCTCGCCAAGCCAATATAAATAATTTCTCAACTAAAATAGCTTCAAACTTTATAGGTTCTTCTCTATCTGCTAAAAAAATTTCAACTTCATTTATTATTGCTTCTGCTGGCGGTGCATAGGGTTCGATTGTAAAGGCTTGCGCTTCTTCCCATTGTTTAATAAAAGTTGTTAATTTATTTGGATTTTCATCAATTTTATCCGAAATAGTTTCCTTTATTATCCACTTATTTTCTCGTAAAACTAAATGGCTATTTGGCAATTTTAACTCGGTTATTTGTGGATTATTTCCCAACACTGATAAATTAACAAAGTTAATTGCATGATTATTAAGTTCATTAAATATCGTTTCCTTCACTAAATAAGCTTTGCCATTAATTAAAATATAACGTTTTCCATCATTTAGTGGTGAAAGATTACCAAACTCAACCGTAATTTGATTAAATTTTATCTTTAATAATGACGGAGCAAGTTGCACTGAATTCAAGTTAAGTTTAGCTGTTTCCAAGGCAATATAATCTTTTGTAGATAGAAAATTTAATAAACGTTCAATCCGAACTTGATTAACTGATAATTGGTAGGGTGCAGTCATTTCCCAAAAACCTAATTGATTTTTTGACATAAAAATATGCTTGTCTTCAGTTTGTTGAATGTTAATCGATCGCACTACTGCTAAATCAATTAAATTGGCTTTATCGGTTGTTTTATCATGTTCCATGGTATAAAAAACGGAAATGCTTAACAATAAAGTTATTGCTAATAAAATTAAATTAAATAACCAACGTTGTTGCATATTAAGCTTTACCTCTTTGTATCCAAATAAAAATCCCGATTGAAATTAAGCCAATAGGTAAAATAAACAAAAAGAAACCGCCTAATAAAATTACCATATTAGCGGGTAAATCTAAATTTAAGTCCACCGCAGTTTTATTTGGAATATCGATAAATGTATCATCTTCCGTCAACCAATTCATCATTTTTACCCCTAAATCAAGATTACCGCCATAACCAATAAAAGCATTTGATATAAAATCACCTTCTCCGACAACTAATATTCGCTGTTCCGTATAAATATCATCGTGAATTTCTTCCAATGCTGGGGAATTAATTTCTGAAATAATATCATTTTCAACAAGTACTTCTTGCTGTAACTCCTTTTCTAATTTATTATCTTGAGCTTTTTCCTGAATTTCACTATTATCTTGTTCTTCAGATATACTTTGTTGTATTTGCCGAGTTAAAGCAATTGCAATATCTAAAGGTCCTTCAATATCAGTGCCTTGATTAAATTCAATTATTTTATCATCCATTTCCAACCATGCTTGCGGATTAGTGGTTAATAAAGCTACTTGTTCCCAATCACTTGCTTCAGGTGAATTGACTTTTAAAGTACTGGCGTGGGGAAATAAGGTTATCATATTTGTGAATCCTGATGTAATTGGATGATAATTATTATATCCTGCACCGCTGATAGAAATAACTGCTGGATCATCCACTCCTAATAATGAGCTAAATGGGTCAATAACAATACCAGCTTGGACGCTTAAACTTAATTCCTGAAATAATGGATTTAAACTATCTAATTCAGTACTGGGGTCAAGCAACCATAATAAATTGCCACCATTATCAATATAATTAAGAATAGATTCAACTTCTCTAGGTAATAATTGCTTACGCGCACTAGAAATAACTAAAACATTAGTTTCCGCTGGAATATTTTGTTTTCCAAAATTAAGCATTTGTACATTAATCCCAGTTTCTTTCAATACTTTTGTCCACTCACTTAAATCATGGTTTTCCATGCCAATTGGACTACGTTCATCATGTCCAGTTAAAAACATGACTAAACGAGCTGGACGCAGTAAACGCTTTAAAGCTGAAGTTAACTCTTCTTCGGTTAAATAGCGTAAATATTCAGTCCTATCATCATAAGAAACTAAAATTTCACCTTTTTCGACAATACCTTGTTGGCGCACTTCTTCTGGTGAATAAATTGGGTCAATAAAATCTAAGCTAATATTATTCGCTTCCCGTTGATAAAGTTCTATCAATTGTTCAATTGGTTGACGTATTTCAATATTATTACCAATATAAGCGGTTATTTTAATTGGCTCTGGTAATTCCAATAACAGCTTTTTACTAGCCTCGGATAAAGTATGACGATTATTAATAGTCCAATCGGCTTTAATTTGATATTGGTTACTTAACCAAGCAAGTAGTCCAATAATAAGAATAAGTAAGCTTACGAAACTAAGTGTTTGTAAACGGGCTTGTAAATGAGTGCGTTTTGTTACTTGCATGGTTTTTTATAATTGAAATTGTTTTATTGAAAGCGTTCTGAATCTAAACGTTGAATACTAAGAATTAAAAATAATGCCATAAATAATATATAATAAATAACATCAGTGGTACTAAATAAGCCTTCTAATAAGGATTGGTAGTGATTAGTAATAGCTAAATAACTAATTATTTCATTTCCAGAACCAGCATTTTCTGCCCATTTAAACATCCACAACATGAAAAAAGTGGCAAAGGTGCTAACGGCAGCTACTGTTGGATGACTTGATAAAGTAGAAATATATAAACCAACCGAAGCTAATGCTCCTAAAAATAAAATTAACCCTAATAATCCAGCAGCTATTTGTCCAAAATCTAAGGAACCACCTATGAGTAACGATAAAGGCATTAAACTTAACATAGCAATTAAAATCATTAAAAATCCCATAATGCCTAAAAATTTACCCAAAATAATACTGGTCATCGATATTGGGGCTGATAATAATAATGGCAAAGTTTTATTATGTCGTTCTTCACTAATTAGTCGCATAGTTAATAAAGGCATAACTAAGAGCAATACAATTCCAACCCAGTCAAATAAAGCACTAACAACCATCGCCGTCAAACCTGGTGCATTTGGATCATTGGCTAAACTAGCTTGAACATCAGGGCGTACAAATAAATAAATTAACCAAGCAAAAAACCATCCAAAAACAATTTGAATAGCTGCTAAAATACTCCAAGCTAGGGGTGATAAAAATAAACTTTTTAATTCTCGTGCGGCAATAACCCACATTGACATTAATCTCCGATTTTTTTTATTGGCTTAAATTGTTCATTAGTTAATTCTACAAAAATTTGTTCTAAACTACGATTTTCAGGAATCAATTCGTATAATCCCCAATTTTCTGACACAGATTTGGCTACAATTGCTTCTGCTGGATTTTTATTAATAGTATATTGAATATGAAAATGATGTTCATCTTGTTGCTCAACCTTTTCAATACCTTCTATTTGAGTTAAAATTTGCATATCAGCATCCGGACGATGGCAAGCTAAATTTAAACGAGTCAATTGCATTTGGGAAAATAAATTACCAATCGTATCTTTAAAAATTAACTGTCCGTAATTAATAATTTGAACATGACTACAAATCGCCTGCACTTCTTGCAAAATATGAGTAGATATGATAACGCTATGTTCTTCACTTAAATTGCGAATTAAATTTCTAATTTCTCTTACCTGAATTGGGTCTAAACCAATCGTTGGTTCATCTAAAATAATCACCGCTGGACGATGAATAACTGCTTGGGCAATACCTACTCGTTGTTGATAACCTTTAGATAAATTATTAATTAAACGCTTAGTTACTTTTTGCAAATTACATTGTTCGATAACACGATCAACATGGCTTTTTATTTTGGAACGTGAAATATGATGCAATTTAGCACAAAATTGTAAAAAATCTTCGACAATCATTTCCTTATATAAAGGCGGTTGTTCAGGTAAATAACCAATTTCAGCTTTGGCTTTCAGTGGATAATCCATTAAATCATAGCCAGCTACAGATATTTCTCCAATTGTTGGCGATAATGTTCCAGCAATTATCTGCATAGTTGTTGTTTTACCCGCACCGTTTGGTCCAAGAAAGCCTAATATCTGTCCACGGGTTACTTCAAAACTAATATCATTAACCGCACATAAACTACCATAAAAGCGTGATAAATTTTTTATTGAAACAAGAATATCTGTGTTCATCAACTTAACCTAAACAAATAATTTTTTTTAATGAAATGTATTTTAATCATAAAATATTTTAATACTAAAAAATAAAAATTAAACAAATATAAGTATTTATTTAGCTAAATTAAATTTTTTATAGATTAAATGACATAAAGTATTGAATTTACTATATTTTACCTTATTCTATATTGGGAATAATTAGATTATTTAGTATTTCTTTAATAAAATTTATGGTAAATAAAACCCAATTTATTTAATAATATATTCAAATTTGGCTACTATTTTATGATAAATGACTTTAATTTACCAAAAGTGGCTAGTTAAAAACTACAATTGAAAATATTAAAAAACAACTCAATATATACAAAAATACTTAGAACAATATGATTTTATTCAATTATTTAGTTTAAAAAACATTTTAGCTAAAAAAGCTATTGAAATATTCAAAGAAACACGATAAAATAATTAAAAAATATAGTTGTCTAGTAATTATGAATTAAAACCATTATAAAAAATTATAACACTGTTGTTAAAAACCTAGCATTTTAAAAAAACAATATTAGCCAATGAAAAAAATACCAATTAATTATTAGTAGCCTCTATATCTGATAATCACTATAAAGTCATTTACAACATTTACAAATAAAAGTAATAATTTAAGTTAGCCAATGAGTAAAATGAAACCGCTGGACCATTACGAAATGATTCTAGCTTACCATGAACGTACTAAACATCACTTCGAGCGTTATGCCAGAGGACCTGGTCAAATAAATTGGGATTCGCAACCCGATGCCTTTCGCCGTTACAGTGGTGCGCAGTGCTTTGAATTACCATTGGTGGCTGAATCTTTGAATTGTAGCTATACTGATTTATATCATCCTAAAACTATAGCACCTCGTCAAATGACCTTGAGTAATATCTCAGCCCTATTAGAATTATCTTTAGGCTTGTCGGCTTGGAAACAGTATGGCGAACATCGTTGGGTACTACGTTGTAATCCATCAAGTGGCAATTTGCATCCCACTGAAGCGTATATTATATTACCTAATATTACTAGCTTACCAACGGGGGTTTATCATTATTTGAGTTATGAGCATTTGCTAGAACAACGAGGCTTTTTTGAAACTGCTATAGCGGCAACTTTTGAAAAGACTTTACCTCCAGCTTGCTTCTTATTTGGTTTAAGTTCTATTCCATGGCGGGAAGTTTGGAAATATGGTGAACGAGCTTTTCGTTATTGCCAACTTGATATTGGACACGCCATTGGTGCAGTGCGATATGCGGCGGCAACTCTAGGTTGGACTGTACAATTGCTTGATTATTGGTCTGATTCAGAAATGAGTATTGCACTTGGTTTAAATCAAGAAGAAGACTTTGAAGAATCTGAATTAGAAATACCTGAGATGATATTATGTATCAATACTCAAGGTAAAATGGCGTTTGATTTTCCATATTCACCAACGTCTGCTAATAACTTCCTAAAACGAGGTGGCAAAAACTCTGCTCCACCAACTTCTTCATTTAATCCCTTTGAAGAAGTAGAGCAACGTTCTAAAAAACCTATTATAGTTGCTATGGAAAGCATTAAATGGGTAGGTAAAGCGAATGTTTTGGATAAAAATCATTGTTACGAATGGCCAATTATTGAGAATGTAGCGGTTGCCGCCACTCGTCCAGTTACAGAAAAGATGAATTGGATTGCGCCGCCGTTACCGCCATTAATGTCTTTAACTTCTTCAGTTCACGCTTCTAATCTGATTCAACAACGCCGTAGCACTCAATTATTCGATAGTAATAGCACTCTGGATTTGAAATCTTTCTATCGTTTACTAGACGCAACTTTGCCCCGGGCTAATATTATTCCTTGGGACACTTTTCAACGTTTACCGCATATTCATTTGGTATTATTCGTGCATCGTATTCGTGGTCTAGCACCTGGTATTTATATTCTACTCAGAAAACAAAGTGTCAAAGAAAAGTTACAAATTGCTTTCAATCATGAGTTTAGTTGGAAAAAGCCTGATAGCTGTCCAGATTATTTACCGCTTTATCAGCTTATTAGTGGTGATGCGAAGATGGTGGCACAACAAATATTTTGTAATCAAGAGATTGCTTCTGATGGTGCGTTCAGTATAAGTATGTTAGCTGAATTTGAGGAAACTTTAAAGAATGGAGCTTGGTATTATAAGCATTTATTGTGGGAAGCAGGCTTAATTGGACAAGTGTTATATTTAGAATCGGAGGCGGCAGGTGTGAGAGGAACTGGGGTTGGCTGTTTTTTTGATGATGCTTTACATACAATGTTAGGACTAACTGGCATCCATTATCAAAGTGTTTATCATTTTACTATTGGAACTCCTAGCCCTGATAAACGTTTACAAACTTTTCCACCTTATGAGCATTTACATGGCAGGGTAAAAATTAATAGTCAGCAATAATAATTTTATCGTTTCTTCATTTTATTAATAGATAAGAGATAAGGAAATACTTGTAGAAACTATTTACCAATACAAAAACTTGAAAAAATTTCTCCAAGTAAATCATTGCTAGTAAATTCACCAGTAATTTGATTTAAAAACTGTTGTGCTTGGAGCAATTCCTCAGCAAGTAATTCGGTTTGCCTATTATTAGCTTGAATTAAAGCTATTTCAAGTGCCTGTTTAGCCTGTTGCAAAGCGGTTAAATGACGGCGACGGGCAATAAATATACTTTCAGTAATTTCATGTACCGCTAATTTCTTCTTTAAGACCTGCTTTAATAACTGAATACCTTCCCCAGTTTTAGCCGATAAATAAACTCTATCATCCTGCTGTTTCGCCAGTAACGAGATTAAGTCAATTTTATTATAAATAATAATTAGTGGTTTTTTCAAGTCATTTAATAATTGCTGATGTGCTTGCTGATTGGGATAACGCACGTCCAAAATAAGAATGATTAAATCGGCTGCTTTAATTGCTATTTTAGTACGTTCAATTCCTGCTTGTTCAATTAAATCATTTGTTTCCCGTAATCCAGCAGTATCAATAATGTGTAATGGAATTCCTTCCAACTGAATTTGGTCTCGCACTGTATCACGGGTAGTTCCCGGAATTGGAGTAACAATAGCCGTATCTCGCCCAGCTAAACAATTTAATAAGCTAGATTTTCCAACATTTGGTTCGCCAATCAAGGCAATTTGCACTCCTTCTTTTAATAAAAAACCTTGTTGTGCGGTTTGCAAAATGGTTTGTAAATATTGAATTAAATCTGTAATTTTTGTAATGATTTTACCGTCAGCAAGCAAATCAATTTCCTCATCAGTGAAGTCAATATCAGCTTCAACATAGGTACGTAACCAAATTAACTGTTCAACCAGATAGTGAATTTGTTTGGAAAATTGTCCTTGTAAAGAGCGCAATGCACTACGACTGGCTTGCACCGAAGCACTGTCAATTAAATCCGCAATCGCTTCTGCCTGCACTAAATCAATTTTACCGTTTAAGAATGCCCGTTCCGAAAATTCTCCAGGACGTGCTAATTCTACTCCCAATTCAATAATGGCTTGCAGTAAACTATCCATAACCACCATACCACCATGCCCTTGCAATTCCAAAACATCTTCGCCAGTAAAAGAGTGTGGCGCAGGGAAGTAGAGCGCAATTCCTTGGTCAATCAATTCGCCTGATTTATCGGTGAAGTCTGCAACCATTGCATAACGTGGTTTAGGTAATTTTCCTAGTAAAATTGGGGCGATTGTAGTAACTTGGCAACCAGAAATCCTAATAATACCAATTCCACCTCGTCCAGATGGCGTAGCTAAAGCGGCAATAGTTGCTTGTGGTAGCATATTTTTCTAAAATAATTGTTGCAAAACATCATTTAAGTACTATTTGTCCAGCTAAACGAATCGCTTCGCATCGCCAATATAAATTTTTCTTGCCATCAATTTCCTTTTCAAGCAATAAGTTTTTCCAGTATAAATATTGCAATAATTTATTATATTGATGCGAATAGCTATATAAAGATATAGCTGGCATTAACATTGTTTTACTTAACCAATTACGTACTAATTCAATCTCTTTACTGGTAATCAAATTAGAAAATATAGCTTGAATTAGAGGTTCTTTACTTAAAATATGAGGATATTGTTGCCAAACTAAGTTCGTATTTGTTTGATATAAATTTAAACAACGTTTCAATAATATAGGATGCCCGCCACTAAGTTCTAATAAAATATCTACAGTTTTATCAGTTAAATTCAAGTTAGAATAAATATGAGTTAAATTGTAAATATCTGTTAATTTCATCTCAGGTAAATGCAAATCTTTGGCAATATTAAGTAAGGAAGTGTGGCTATTTTTGTACTTCAATTGGGCTAAATTTTCTCCACCAAGTAACATAATATGAATTTGCTTAGAATAGGATTCGTATAAATTTCGGCAAATGCCAACTAATTGTTTTTGCAACAAAGTTGTTCCATTCTCAAAACTACTAATAAATAAAAACAAAGGCATATTATCTTTTAAGCGAGTTTGGATTGCTCGTTCAAATTCAATATTATTATGAATTGCTTCATTAAAGCCACATTGTTGCGCTAAATAATTATAATAAATTAGCGTATTATCACTTGGCATCGTATAAGGCAAAGCAATATGTAAATAATTTTGATAGAGTTTTTGCCCTTCAGTTTCAATACTTGCAACAATTTGTGGAGTTAATCTATCCATTTGCGCCAATAACATTAATGGCGGTGGAGAATTTTGTTCAAAATGTTGGAATAGTTGCTCAATAAAAGTTTGCATATTGCTGATTAATTGAATGCTACGATTAGTGGTTTTACTAGGTAACTTGATACTAAGATTGTTAATAGAAGCGTTGCTATTCAGATTAGTTAGTAATTGTTTGAAGGCATTTAAATAATTTGTTGTATTAAAATTAACAATTTTTTGCTGCGAAATAAACGGAAATGTTGTTAAATTCTGATTAATAATGGGTATAAATTTCAGTTTCGGATTAAGCTGTTGTTGTGCCAGTAAATATTGATATTCTGTTTGTACCCAACCCGACTCTAGGGCTTTTGAAGTTATTACTAAAATTACTTGGTTTATTTTTTTAGGAACATTAATTGAAACAACATAATTGTTATTTTCCAAGTTGTTAATTAAATTATCAATCCAAGCAATATTATTATAGTATTTAATTAGAATAGGAGTTTTAGCGACTTCTTTTTTAACTTTAGTAATAATCTTTGCTGGTTTTGACAACTCATTTTTTAATATTTTAGAGTTTGGTGGGGGTTTAATTTCTTTAGTAGGTAATTTTTTATTAGAATCTTTGGTAGAATCTTTGGTATAAGCTTTGGTAGAATCTTTGGTAGAA
>JAGLFE010000290.1 GCA_023144675.1 Thiomargarita sp.
TTATATGTATTTCTTAACTTGGTAAATAGTTACAAAATAAAAAGCTAAACATAAATAACATACTACTTCCCAATACAATCGAAGGACCTAACGGCATATCCCAATGCCATGACATAAATAATCCTATAATTACCGCAATACAGCCAATTAAACTAGCGAATATTGACATTTGTTCTGGAGTATGGGAAAAATTTCTAGCGGTGGCGGCGGGGATAATAAGCATAGCAGTAATTAATAAAACTCCTACTATTTTCATTGAAATGGCAATAACTAAAGCCACTGTTAGCATAAACAATAAACGTATTGGTGTAACTGCAACTCCTTCTACTTGCGCCAGTTCTTGGTGAATAGTTATAAATAATAGTGGTCGCCATAGCCAAACAAAGCTTAATAAAATTAAACTTCCACCACCATAAATCCAATATAAATCGGTTTCAGTAATAGTTAATAAATCACCAAATAAATATCCGTATAAGTCAATACGTAAACCTTCACCTTGTAAAAAAGCCAATGCTATTAAACCAAGTGATAAAACACTATGTGCTAAAATGCCTAATAATGTATCAGTGGCTAAACGTTTTTGTGCCTGTAAAATAACTAATAGTAATGCCACCATAATGCAAATGAATAAGGTGCTTAACGTAAGTAAAGTATTTAAATTGATTTCAAAATAATTAAATTTAAAATCTAATAAAAATCCTAGAACAACTCCTAATAATGCTGAATGGGCTAAAGTATCACCAAAATATGCCATACGCCGCCATATTATAAAGCATCCTAACGGACCTGCAATAATAGCAACTCCTATTCCGCCCAGTAAAGCTCGCCATAAAAATGCGTCAAGATGAAAAATATCCATATTTTACTAAGACTGGAATCCATTTATTATGCGAATTAAGGGTTGAAATTTTAACACGATTGATGCTACATTTTTTATTTAATTTTATTTAGGTTGTAAATGCAATTGCTCGGTTAAAAAAGTTTTTAATTTATAGAAAAAATTTTCTGCTTCTATTGCTTGATATTCCAATATATATGATTGACCACCTGAAGTATTTTTTTCTCGCAAAGTAATTGTAACTTGATAAGCTAAACCTTCTTCTTTAGGTGATTTCGCTCCAATTATAATTTCTAAATGTTCGGATACTTTAATAACAGGCGTACTTGTTGGATCTTCAAAGATTGGAATTCTAACTACCCCTAATCTGGAAGTATTTAGCATTTCTTGGACGGAGAGAGATATTTTATTCAATAATTCTTGTTCCCGTTCACTGCCTTTTAGTTTAATTGAAACACTTTTAACTGTTGCGGTCATATTTTTAAGTTGTATTTCGGTTTTTTCAGAAACAAATGGATCTTCAACCAAGCTATCTTTGTCAGTAGTTTTGTTTAATGCTTCAACAATGGCAGTCGTTTCCGTTTTAATAACAGGAGTTACAACTTCAACAGGCAACTTTTTAAGTATTGGAAGAGTTACTGGTTTTGCAATTGTTTTTTCTCCAGTTGGTGGGAAATACATTTTAATCGTTTGCAAATTCAATTTTTCAGTAAAATATTGCTTCAACTCATTATAAATTTTATCTGGTTGCTCCATAATATATTGGAAATTATGAATATCAATAATTTGATTAGCCGATTCTTGCAATATTACTCTAATATCATACACTTGGCTTTCAACATCTAATGAAGTTTTTACAAATACGATAATTTCAATCTTTTGCACAACTTTTGTAATTAACTCTGGTTCTGAATCAATATTACGCACAGTTATTAATCTTACTACACTCAATTTGGTATTATGTAAAATATCTTTAACTATTCCTTCTAAGGTATCTATAGCAACTGTTTCTCTTTCTGTACCTCTCATTTGCAAACTAACACTTTTAACTGTGGGAGATAAATTAACGAGTTCAACTTCAGTTTTGGCTGAAATATTATTTTGTGGCTCTAATTTTTCAGCTTGTTCCGATTTTTCCTCTGATTGCGAATTAACCTCGGTAGTAGCAATAGGCGTATTTACATTCAGTATAGAATTCGGCGTGTTCAAACCATAAACGTTTGAAAATAAAAGCAAAAATATTAAATTGGTCAAAATTTTATTTATCAGCATAATTGTTTACCTGGGTAAAGATTAATAAAAAAATATCGTAACTACCTACCAAGTTAAGAAATACAT
>JAGLFE010000291.1 GCA_023144675.1 Thiomargarita sp.
TTTCCTAAATAATTAAAAATGATTTTATATCAATCAGTTACCATTTTATCTGTTTTTGTAAATTATTGAAATATAAAGTAACAATTTATTTAGGAAAGATGTCTATAATCTACCTGTTTAACAAAATTTACAAACCTTTTAATCCAATGATTGCCATTAACATCTTGCAAATGAGCATAATTAGCTAGAGTATTTTTATAAACCACGCCATCATGTTGCCCATCTAAACCATAACCTCTCAGTACTTGATACGCATAATTCAAATTATTTGGTATATTCACCACTTTTGAATAATGAAATTCATGCGCATAAAAACTAGCTAATTCTTCTGAATCATCCAATAATGGCCATAATCCGTTACCTGTTTCACGTAAATGAATATATCCACGCCCTTGCGGTTTAGTTTCTACAATAATATCAAATGGAAAGGTACCAACCATATCACAAGTTTTATCTTTCCAAGTTAATTGGCGTGATAAATACATTAAACCGCCACATTCAGCATAAACAGGCATTCCCAGCTCAATTGCGTTGTAAATATCAGTTTTTAAACTTTGATTTTGAGACAATAATTCCATCTTTTCTTCAGGAAAACCACCGCCAATAAATAACCCATTGATTTTAGGTAAATTACTATCATCCAAAGCATTAATAAAAACCAGTTCTACTCCGATTGCTTCTAAAGCTTCCAAATCCCTATGGTAGTAAAAACCAAAGGCAGCATCACGTATAATTCCAATTTTTATATGGCTTTCTAGTGATATTGTAATATTCGTTTTGTTTTTTTCAGATTTTGCCACTAAAAATTGTTTGGCTTCATCCGCAATACTTAATAACTGTTCTATTTCAACTTGTTCAGAAATTATTTGTTGAATCGTTTGGATTTTATTTTGCGCTTGTCCGTCTTCATTACTGGGCATCAAACCTAAATGCCGTTCTTTAATGACTAAATCGCTATTGCGGCGTATTGAGCCAATAACTGGCACATTGGTATAATATTCTATCGTTGCCCGCAATTTATTTTCATGCCGTTCACTCGCTACTTGATTTAAAATAACTCCAGCAATATAAATTTCTTGATTAAATTCCTGATGTCCTAAAATTATCGGCGCAACCCCTCGAGTCATGCCCTGCGTATCTAATACCAATATAACTGGCGTACCCAATAAAATTGCCAAAGCGGCATTGCTGTTGCTCCCTTCTAAATCCATGCCATCATACAAACCTTTGTTACCCTCAATAATACTAATATCTGCATTTTTACTATAGTCAGCAACTATATGTTTTATCTCATTTTTAGACATCATATAAAAATCAAGATTATAACAAGGTTGTTGAGCTGCTTGACCTAGCCATAGCGGATCAATATAGTCTGGTCCTTTTTTAAACGGTTGCACGATTAAACCACGAGCGGCAAAACTCGCACATAAACCAATCGTAATCGTAGTTTTTCCAGAAGACTTATGTATGGCTGAAATTAGAAGATGAGACATATTTGGAAAATAATAATTTGAAGTTAAAAGATAATAATCACGTAAAAGTTGATAATAATATTCAAAAAGATTATTATAAAACTAAATTTTTATTTTAAATAGCTAAAAGGAAAAAATATGGACTGGCAAATTAGTTTAATAAAATTATTTTTATATATAAATCAAGTATTTGAATATGAATTATGCTTATTATCAAAGAATTACCAATAACTCTAATTTTAAATTTAGCGATACCGAAGTTATTGTAATTTATTTATGCGAATTAAGTTAAGTTAGGTAAAAAATGTAGGATGCTGAGGAAAAAAGCGCATCAATCGTGTTAAAGCTTTCGACTTCAATATTTTAATTCTTAATTTGCATGATATATTATCAACCATTCCTAATAAAAAATTAATCCAAAAATATGCAAGACTTTATCGTTATTGATACTGAAGGTACTGATGAATTAACTGAAATTGCTATTGTTGACCATCAAGGGCAAGTTATTTACGAAGCTTTTGTTAAAGAAGATTTTGAGAATCAAATTATCAAGCCCAAGATAAAAACTTTAAAGGAAATTATTCAGGATTTTATAGAAATTGCGCAATCTAAGTTAGTTGTCTGTCATTATGCTGAACATGATATTCAAGTATTAAAAAACAGTTTTCAAGAAGCGGAAATTGCTTGGATTTCTTTAGAGTTTGATTGCACTTTTGAAAAATCTAAACAATTATTTCCTGCAGTTAAAAGTTATTCGCTGGCTTATTTAAGTCAACATTTAAAGCTAAAAGTTGATAATAAATTTTTCAATGAAGATTCGGCACATCGGGCTAAATATGACGCTTCATTTACTTATCAATTATATCGACAAATACTATTACAACAACAGAAACTATTGACTAAACAAAGCAATCCTTTTGGGATTAGCCGAGTTGATACGCCCTTTCAAGACCATATTGATTTACCCACTATTTTTCAAACTGAATTTGAAATAATGAAATCTATTCTGCTGGAAATCAAACAGGATAACAACCATCAAAGTCGGGGAGTAGTGGTGATTGGAGAGGCTGGAAGTGGTAAAACTCATTTAATGATGCGCTTGGCGAAGGAAGTTTTAGGACATCATCGTTTGCTTTTTATTCGTCAACCTAATCATCCTAAAGCAGTTTTATACCATATTTACAGTCGCATTTTGGAATCTTTTGTCGAAATTATTCCAGACAGCAATTATTCGCAATTAGAATATTTACTGGCTCAAAGTTTGTCTAAAATTACCATCGATTTCTTTACCAAAAAGGAACGTTTAACCAAAAATCAAGAACAAATTCTAAACGTATTATCTGAAAATCCATTAAATATTTACTCCGTTTTGGGACGTGAGCATTCTCAAAAAAAGCAAAAAAACTGGGAATGGATTGAAAAATCAACATTGGAATGGTGGAGCAGCACTTATGGATTTGGTGGGAAAGCGATTGCGATTATTAAAGGTTTAATTAAATTTTGCTATTATACCGATTTAAATAAACGAGAATTAGTCAGGAAATGGTTATCGGGACAGCCTTTAGATGCAAATGATTTAGAAAAAATTCAGTTAGATGATTGGCAAGAGGAAATTAATCAAGAAGATTTTGCTTTGGAAGCTATTGGCGTTTTTAGTAAATTATCTATTGTTGATGAACCTTTAATTATTATTTTTGATCAGTTAGAAGGGCTTAAATATCACGAGCAATTGCTGATTAACTTTGGGGAAGCGGTGAAGGAAATTTTTACTTATGCCCCTAATTGCTTGATTATTATCAATTTATTTCCCGACCGATGGCTACATTTTAAACGTTTTTTTGATAATTCAATTGTGGATCGAATTAGCCAACATGAAGTTTTTTTAAACAAACCATCTAATCAGCAACTTAAACAAATATTAGTTTCTAAAGCCCAAAGTTGTAATTTAGAAATTGAACATTTTTTTACGCTTGATGAATTGGATATTATTTTAGGGCAAACATCTATCCGTTCAATGTTAAATTGGGCATCGCATTATTATAAATATAAAATTGATAACATTCCATTGCCACAAAATATCCAAACTTTTGAGGAAAGAACTACTAAAACCATTAAAAATTTGCAAAAAGATATTGCTTGGTTAAAACAAATAGTTAATCAATTTAATCCTAATATTGCTGAACAACATAACCATTATGAACTTGCTGATGCTAAAGCAGAAAATTCGTCTGAAAAAGTGGATGATGATAAAAATCAAGTAGAAAATTATTTAACACAGCAACGTTGTGAATTGGAAAATCTTTATGATAAAAAAACTATTATTAGCGATTATGATGATGTTGGTAAAATTATTACCATCGCTGAAGCATTTAAAACTGTTAAACCGATAGAAATTGATTATTTAAAACTGGGCAAAAAGAAAATTCCAGAGCATATTTTATTTAAAACTCGACGTTATTCAGTGGTTATTGGTTTTTTACATGCTAGTAGTTCAACTTTTACTGCCCGTATTAAAAATTTCAATCAACTAGTAATTAGGAACAAAGATATTTATTTTGAACTATTTCGAGATCAAAGGGAAAATGAAATTACTGGTAAAATTGGTAAAGAGGAAATAGAAAAGCTCAATAATGCCTCCAATGGCAAATTTTATATAATGAATAAAGAAGACCGCTTAAATTTAGAATTAATTTACAAATTCATTGTCGATGTGCAAAATAAAGATTTAGAGGTAAATTTATCAAAAGCCTTAATATTATTGGAGAAATCTATGGGCGACTATTGGTTGATTGCAAGTTTGATTTAAAAATCTTTAAAACCGTCTACGTTGTCAAGTTTTAGTTTCGTTAATTTTGTAGGCATATTAATTTACCTGCGCTTTATTATTATACAACATTTAGATTGCTGAGATAATTTTTAACATTTCTTCAAAAAGATGTTGATAAGTATGTTCTGCATAAACTTTTTGTTGTAATTTGCGAGCCATTGCTTCTCGTTTATCTGAATGTTGTAAATAATAAGCTATTTTTTCTTTTAAATCAACTAAATTACTGAAGTTACGCAAATAAAATAGAAACCAAGAAAATATAAGACTTTAGATTTTATATCTATCTGTATTGAATTTTCATAAGCCTTATA
>JAGLFE010000292.1 GCA_023144675.1 Thiomargarita sp.
CAAATTTCTATATTAAAAATTACACATTGCTAAATGTGCCTGAATTTTTACCAGACTGCTTCTTAGCTTTGTTTTGATAATTTCAAGTATTATATAGTATTGCCTTAAACTTAACTTACTTTTTGGGTAGTCCTGCACAAAGTAGTGGTGATTTTGTTAAGTACTTTATACCTTAACGTATTTTTCAGAAAAAATACTACATTATTCAGGACTATCTAAAGATCATATAGTTAAAATTTATCATTTTGTATATTTTAAAAACCAACTCTCTAACTTATTATAACGCTATGTGTAACTTTTCATAACTAATTTATTTACAAGTATCTATAATTTTAGGTAGCTACCTACGTAGTCCATGCCAACTTTTGATATTTATAAATAAAATATAAGCAATAATTTATAACATACTGATTATAAATGATTTATTTTTAGTAATGATTTAAAAATTTTTACTTATAAATCTTTAAATTAAACTGTATTTTTATATAAAAAATTTATCAAAAAAAATATCTAATGATCATGCTGTTTTACAGATAGTATATAAAAGTTTGCATCACCTACGTATGTAGTTACAATTTTAGTATATCTAAAGATAAAAAATTGATAAAAAATTTAAATTTAATTAATAACTTAAAAAAATAAGTCGCATACAGTGTTTCAATATTAAGTCGCAAGTTAGTTACACATCTAACTAAAATAATCTTCCAATGCAGAACCTTCCCTCACCATATCCAAAGTGAAACAATGAAAGCCACCTCCAAAAAGCCGTCGATGACGATGACGAACAGGAATCGTTGTAAAACCATGTTTTTCCAAAGTTTTAATCAATTCTGGAAAAAGTGAATTGACTATCACTGTTTCTTCATCAATTGATAGCACATTCAAATCAATAAACTTACTGGTTAAAATTAAGTCATCATCTTCATAAGAAGGAAAAATATTATCTTGTGGTTCAGGAGCATAAATTTTATCCCATTTTTGTAACTCTTTAGGTAACTTATTGACAATACTAGGATTACGTAATAAAAGAGTACCTGGTCTTAAAGGTAGAACTAAACTATCAATATGATTATCTGCAAATCGATAAAGTCGATGAAACCGAAATTTGTCCCCCAAATGACGTTCAAACCATTGTAAACCTAGTTCATGATTTTCATTAGCAACATTGATCAGAATATCTTTACCAAAACGAATACATTGCGCTGCATCAATCATCATCTCAAAGCCAACATCAAATTCAGAGGTTTTTTGAGGATAAACCTGCTGAATACATGGGTTCGTTTCTCCTGAAACATAAGAGGTATCAAATGATTGATCACTCATAATGGGTCGGGGCATTGAGGTCCAAGCTGAACCATCTTTAAAGTATTCATAAAAGACAGTTTTTAGCAGATCATTTTCAAAATATCTGGCTCTGACTTGAGGAGCTGTCTCTATGATTTCATTGCCCATAATAATGGCTTGATCACGCACATTTAATGCGGGAAGTCCAGTTGCTTCCCAATAAGGTGTTTTAAAATCAATAACCTTATTCAAGGTAGTAGGACGATGTACTTTAACACCTAATTTTACTAAGGTATTGGCCAGCTCTTCTACATCTTCAGCTAATTCTTCAACATATCGCTTTTGCAATTTTTTGGTGGTGGGATTTTTTTCATTATTATTTGTTTTTTCATATGTAGGGTAATAAAAAGAAGAATGAGCCACATCATGAAAAAAGAGTTTAAAAGAAAGTTCTAATTCTGGTAACTCGTAATTAATTGGTGAACCAACAATAATCTCTTTTAAAGGAGACCACTCATCAAAACTATTTACCATCATAATTAATATTAATTCTCTTTAGTTAGTTTGTGTTTAAAATTAATCTGGCCAAGTATTGCGAAAATCATATCTACCAGGGGATAAAATATCGTTGGGATCTAAGGTTTTTTTCAGTTGCTGAAGCAATTTTCCGTAGTCATCTTGAGGTTGAGGTAGTTTGGTCATGGCATCTATTCCCAATCGATAAGGGATATAACCTGCTGCATTCAATTGTTCAAGTAGCTTATTATGACAGTTTAATGCCTGCTGATCATCTCCTGGAATTTCTCTATCGTAAACAATGCCAACGGTGATCATAATACTTCTATCCGTCGCACAGTTTAAACCGATATTTGGCTCAAATTTATGAGCTATCACAACTTCCTCAATAATTTTTAAGGCGTGCATTACATGTTTGCCATCAAACGGCACTAAGGGTGAACACCATATTAATCCACACTGGTCTCTATTTGGATTAATATCTGTTGGAACGGGAAATCGTTTTCTCCAATAAGTTAATCCAGCGGCTTCCGTAATTGGAATTCCACGCTGAGGATTTTTATCAAAGAAAAATTGGGCAAAAGTACGAGCATCAAAACCAAAAAACTTTTTTATAAAAGGTTGGAGGATTTTCATTTGCACTAATCGTGCTTTTTTAGCATCAAAAAATTCAATACGATCTACTTGTTTGTGTAACGCTTTTTTTATGAGCTTACGCACCACTCGTCCCTGTTCTTTACTATTAGAATATAAGGCACCACTTCCAGACCAAGCACTGTTTCCAAGAAAGTTCTTGCGCAAATTTTTTCTGACTTGTTCAGGAAGTGGCGTTTTCTCACCTGATTCTGCCCAAGGATATTGTTGAGTCAGTGGTAATGCTCTAAAATCATTCGCTATTACAAAAGCGGTTTCAATCAATCTATTTAATTTGAGGTCTCGCACGGTGTTCACGACTTCTTCAAGAGCAGTTTCTTTCTTGATAGCATAATAAAATGATTGAAAATACTTAGGATAGGGCGTTAGCCAAAGAGTCATTTGAGTGACAATGCCTAAATTAGATTGACTAAATAAACCATCCAAATAGGGACCAACTCCCCAATGACCGACTCGGTTTGCTTTAGCATCAGCAAATCGTCCAAAGCCCGTATGAATACAATCACCAATAGGTAACACCACTTCCATACCACAAACATATTGGAAACGATCTCCATAAGGTCCTTCACCTAAACCTCTTTCTAGTATATTGCCAACTAGGCTAGAATCTGGTGGTGCACCTGTCGCACTCATGAACAAATTTGAGTTTTGAGTTTTTAAAAAATCAAACAGTTGTTGCTGTGTTACACCCGGTTCTAAGGTAGCAAAAGCTAATTTTTCATCGTAATCCACAATCTGATTCATACGACTTAAATCCATAACCACACAACCATCTTGTACTGGAACAGATGAACCATAGCCCCAGTTTTTACCTCGACTTATGGGGTAAATAGGTACCTTATATTGGTTAGCAATTCGTACACAATCCTGCACTTCAGTACGATTAGCTGGACGGATGATAGCTGGTATTTGTTGACTGGTAGCAAACGTCGCTTGTTGAAAGGTTTTTAGCACATTTGCATCGCTAATAACGTACTCTATTCTAAGAATGTTTTGCCAAGCTGAAAGAGCACTTTTTAAGTCTTTCATTTTTCTTATTTCTCATTCCAAAATTCAACCTTAGCACCCACAGTATAGTTAGTCACTTTGTCAGGATTAACTATATCACCATAAAAGACTTTTCCAGTTGTCTGCATTTGGACTAAGTCTATCATCACAACCCCCACCCACGGAACAACCCGTTCACGCCAACAAAATAGATAAAGATTGTCGGCGATTTTAAGATAATCCACCGGATCAGTATCAGCCAAATCTTTATCCGGCCCTGCCAGAGATTGCCAACAAAACAATCGCTCATTGAGGTAGATATGTTCAAAAGCATGTTGACTGCTATATGTATGTTTCATCCTTTTCCCAACTAACTCTATGGTTCGGCAGTGAACCTTTTCCGTTCTTTTGCGATTAATACCTGCATGAACAATGTTTGTTTTTACTGCACTTAAATCATTAGTTCTCTTAATTCGCTCAAAAAGGTCTGGTCTCGCATCTTTTGCATTTGGCAATTGCGACCAAAGCAAGGTTGCTTCTTGGGTAACTAAATCTAAAACAATAGACAAAGATTGTTTAGGGTCAGCGTTGTGTACCCAGTCAATAAAGAAAATATTAGGGCGTATTTCTATTGCTTCATAATGTTCCAGTTTCAATGGCTCACCGTTTGAACTCCACTCAAGCTGGTTTTCATTTTTGAAATGGATGAAAATTTTCTTGTCATCTTCTTCCAAATAGAGTTCAAATCGTTGTTCAGCCATCTTGTTTGTTAACGGCAATCGATGCTCATCAAATCCTTCTTCGAGAGATTCAAGAGCTACCATCAAACTTAACCAATCTGTACTATTTTTTGTTATATTCATTTTTCCGATTTGCCATGTTTTAATAACGACTTTTTATTCAGTTTAGAATATTTTTGTAATGGCAACATAGCATTTGTTATCCCGCTAATCAAGCCTAAATTATATATCGCAATACCAGAAACTACTCCAAAATGGAACATATACACACCACCAATGCAAAATATCCCCGGGATCACTGATATCCTGAAATTATTATTCATATTGTTTTCAAAATCGCTGGAAATATTAAATAGTTGTTCAAGCTGACTAAGCGTACCATCCATTAAGATGATTTGAGCAGTATCAGTAGCAACTGTGGTTGCACCTTTTATGGAGATAGAAACATTAGCTTTTTTCAAGGCAATTGAATCATTAATACCATCACCAACAAAACACACATTGTGGCCTTCTTGTTGAAGTTTTTCAATCAAATCCGCTTTGTTTTCAGGTAATGTTTCAGCAAAATAGTGTTCGATACCTAATTCCATAGCTAACCGTTTGGTCGGTTTTTCATGATCCCCAGAAATTATATATAGAGACATGTTGCGTTTACGTAGGTCACTAAGAATACCTTTAATCTCAGGACGTATAGTTGGATGCAATTCAATCATTCCACCTAATTGCCCATTAATTGCAACACAAATTAGTGAATAACCTTCTTGAAAACCCTGCTCTTGTAAGTTTATCATCTCATCGGGAATAATAATCTCCTCCATTTCCATAAAGCGGATACTACCCACTCTAATCAAAACTTCTTCTACTTTGACTTTAATTCCATATCCTATTTCATAAGCAGCTTCACTAATTGGCGGTAAATCTATTTCTCGTTGCTGCGCAGCATCCAATATAGCCATAGCAATAGGATGAATTTGCCGATATTCTGCTGAAGCTGCGTACATCAACAACTTATTTTCATCTATCTCAATGTCAGTGTTTATATATATATTACCAATATGAGGTTGGTCTAAAGTTAGCGTACCAGTTTTATCAAAAACAACGGTATCAATTTGACCCAATAATTCTAATGCACGACCATCTTTAACCAAGATACCTTTTTCAGATAAAATCTTCAAGTAATTTAACACACTGATTGGTGAGATAAGCCGCATATTGTAACCCAAACTAGATAAAAGAATGGTCAATGCAGAAGTCGCACCAAAAAAAGGCAGAGTTATAGCACTTATAGCTAATGTCGGTGGGGTGTAAGAGTTGGCAATTTCCATCCCTCGTGCTTGTACAGAAGAGGTAAAATCTGCGGTATTATTTAAGATATTGCCAATCCGAGCAGCTATGGTGTTTTGACCAGTTTGTTCCACTTGAATAAAAATTCGACCGGACAATAAGATAGTGGATGATAATACTTTGTCTTCAGTGGTTTTTTCTATGGGCTGAGATTCACCAGTTAGCGCGTGTTGATCGACTGTAGCAACACCATCAACAATAACACCATCTACTGGAATAGTTTCGCCGGCATTTACCACCACAATATCATCTACTTTCAATGCTTCAAAAGCAATTTGGAATTCAACACCATCTACTTGTACCCATACTGTACTGACTTGTTCACCAAAAATGTTAACTAGCTTTTCACGTGAAGCATTTTCGGTTTTGATGAGCAATTTTTCACTAAGGCTAAGGAGCCATCCCGTTATAGCTGCAATAAATAAATAGCCTGAAGCTAACATTCCAGTTATGAGGATAACATCAATAATACTTACTTCTATTCGTCGTGTTTTGAAAAAAGCGCGAAAACCATCTTCAAAAAAAGGGAATGCACTATAAATAATAGCAAATACACTCAGAGGTGCTAAAGCTGGGTAAAATAAAGTGGTTATGGCAGTCAATCCCAAAGTAGCAGAAGAAACTTTAAAATAATGATTAACCTGTTTTTCCTTTTCACTAATTCCGTTTTCACTAGTTATTAGAGAGGTTGAATCTTCGCTTAAACAACTATTCTGAATCACAAGTGTTTCTCGTGATTTTTTTTTAGCTGTAGCATGTATTTTTTTTCCAATATACACAATAGTAGTAGCAATTATAATTTCGGTTAAAAACATTCTGTCGTATAGCTCTATTAAGAATTCCTTATCCTGTTAGTATAAAATTGAACAACTATTTTCGCTAAAATTTAATATAAGTGATTGATTAATAAAAAATTAGCAGGAGTAGCTGTTAGAATCACTAACAAAATCTATTTAATAATTATTATTTTTAGTTTCTACAAATTTATCATTTTGTATATGTTTTAAAAGCCAACTTTCTAACTTATTATTTTAAAATATAGAACTTACGCATTGACAAAAAAGAAAA
>JAGLFE010000293.1 GCA_023144675.1 Thiomargarita sp.
AAACTAAAATTAATGGGATTTAAATCCTTTGTTGATTCAACTAATTTATCTTTTCCCAGCGAACGAGTAGGAATTGTTGGTCCCAATGGCTGTGGAAAATCCAATGTTATTGATGCGGTGCGCTGGGTTATGGGCGAAAGCTCGGCAAAACAATTGCGTGGCGCATCTATGAGCGATGTCATTTTCAATGGTTCCCGCAATCGAAAACCACTTGAGCAGGCTTCGATTGAACTTATTTTTGAAGATGTCAATGTTCCCCAATATCCTGAACATTCAGAAATTGCAGTTAAACGCCAAATTTCTCATAAAGGACAATCTACTTATTTTACCAACGGTGTGAAGTGTAGGCGCAAAGATATTACCGATCTTTTTTTGGGAACTGGTTTAGGACCGCGTAGTTATTCCATTATTGAACAGGGTATGATTTCTCGTTTTATTGAGGCTAGACCAGAGGAATTGCGGGTATTTTTTGAGGAAGCGGCTGGGGTTTCTAAATATAAAGAGCGGCGTAAAGAAACTGAGCAAAAGATGAACCGCACCCGTGATAACCTTGCCCGTCTTGATGAAGTACGCAATGAATTGGATAAGCAAGTGGCTAAATTGAAACGGCAAGCAAATCAGGCAGAAAAGTTTCAAGAATTAAAAGCTTCAGAATATTTATTAAAAGCGCAATTACAAACAATTCGCTGGCATTCACTTGATCTTGTGGTGCAAGAACAGCAACAATTCATTGAAGAACAAGCAGCGGTTTTAATAAAGGAAAGTTCTGGTTTAGAAAATTTTGATAGTACTCAGAAGCAACAACGGGAATCTCAAACTATTGCTCAAGAAACTTTAACTGAAGCCCAAACTGATTTTTATGAAGTAGAAGGTGAAGTTAAGCGTTTAGAACAAACAATTCAACATGCAACTGAACGATGTGAACAATTACAGATTGATTTAGAACAGGCAGAAGATACTCAGGAACAAGTTGAACATACTTTAGAAACTGATGAACAACAACGGGTTGCTTTATCAACTGGAATTGCTGAATTTGAAGTATCCTTAGAGAAAAAATCACAGGAAGAAAATTTAGCGCAACAAGGTTTGCACGAAGCAACCGAACAATTGCAAGATTGGCAAATAACTTGGGATAAATTTAATCAACGAGCCGCTTTACCGACCCAACAAGCCCAAATAGAAAAAGCGAGAGTTGAGAATCTTGAACAACGTTTGGAGGATTATAAAAAACGTTTAGCCCGTTTAGATGCCGAAAGTCAGGAATTTGATATTGACAATTTAGAGCAAATGGTGTCTGAATTAAGTATTCAAATTATGGAATTAAAACAACAGTTACAATCGACTGAAACGGTATTAACCGAACATTATGAAGCGGTTCAAGAGTATCGTTCTGCAACTGAAGAACAAACAACTGAATTACAAATACAGCAAGAAAAATTGCATAAACTTAATGGGCGATTATCTTCTTTGGAAACTTTGCAAGAAGCGGCTTTAGGCAAAGATAATGATGATTTGCATACTTGGCTATCATCACAAGGGCTTGATAAATACGCACGTTTAGTTGAACATTTGGAAGTTGAAGCTGGTTGGGAACAGGCAGTGGAAAATGTATTAAGTATTAGTTTACAGGCTTTATGTATAGAAAATATGTCCTCGTTACAAACGGCTTTAGAAACCCCTCCAAAAGCAGAATTAGCTATTTTTGAAACTCAAAGTTCCCAACCTCAAATTGCAACTAATAAATTTGCCTTATTAATGGATAAAGTGAAAGCACCTTGGTCTTTAAGTAGTTTATTAGCTGGGGTGCGGATTGCTAATACTTTAGAAGAAGCTTATCAATTGCGTTCCCAACTGGCAGATAATGAGTCGGTAGTAATTCCTTCTGGGATTTGGCTGGGTTCTCATTGGCTACAAAGTAGGACAGGTATCGACGAACAATCGGGAATTTTGGCTCGTGAACAGGAAATTAGTGCGATTAGTTCTCAATTACAAGAATTTAATGAAACTGTGCAAACTTTGAATTCCGAATTAGAACAGAATCGGGAAACTCTTTATCACCATGAAAATCAACGGGAACAGGCGCAACAACAAGTGGATGAATTGCACCAGCAACTTTCCCAATTGGAAGCGCAGTATAGTGGCAAACAAGCGCGTTTGGAGCATATAAAAAATCAATTGCAACGTATTATTCAGGAACGAACGGAATTAACCCAGCAAATTGAAACCGAAACGGAAAATTTAGCTACAACTCGTAATAAGTTACACACCGCCTTGGAAGCAATGTCAAAATTGGCCGATGAACGTGATGAATTAAGCCACCAACGAGATTTATATCAAGAATTAGTTACTCAAAGTAATCAAACTTGGCAGGCAATTAAAGATGAACGGCATAAAGTTGAACTGCAATTAGAAGCGCAACGGGCTGACCAAAATCGCCTGCAACAAGGAGTTGAACGTTTAAAAGCTCAGTTGGAACAATTGCACGAACAACGTTATGAATTACAGCAACAGTTAGAAGAACAATCGACTCCTTTAGAAAGTTTGAGTCAACAATTAGCCGAAAATCAATATAAACAAACCGAATTGGAAGAAATGTTGTTGCAAGCCAAGCAAACGGTTAAGCAGTTGGAAGCAATCTTGAATGATCACGAAGGAGAACGGCATCGAATAGAAACCCGTTGCAATGCCCTACGTACTGATATTGAAAATTCGCGGATGGAATGCAAAGCAAATGAGATTCGTAGGCAAACTTTGGAAGAACAGTTGGAAGCAACTGAATTTAGTCCAATTGCTTTGTTGAGCGAATTACCTGAATATGCAGATGAAGCAAGTTGGCAAGCGCAAATTGAAGCGGTGGAACGTAAACTGGAGAAAGTTGGTTCGGTCAATATGGCGGCTTTGGAAGAGTTTGAAGAGCAAGCGGAACGTCAGAAATATTTGGATGAGCAAGCAACTGATCTTAATACAGCTCTAAATTCATTAGAAAATGCGATTAAGACTATTGATAAAGAAACTAAATCCCGTTTTAAGGAAACTATTAATACTATTAATGGATTTTTGCAAGAAATGTTTCCACGTTTATTTGGTGGCGGAGAAGCAAGTATTAATATAGTTGGTGATGATATTTTAAAAGCGGGGGTTACCATTATGGCACGTCCGCCTGGCAAACGAAATACCCATATTCATCTACTTTCTGGTGGCGAAAAAGCTTTGACTGCGATTGCCTTAGTATTTGCCATTTTCCAGTTAAATCCAGCTCCATTTTGTATGTTGGATGAGGTCGATGCGCCTTTAGATGATTCAAATGTGGAACGTTTTTGTGCTTTGGTTAAAAGTATGTCGAAAAAGGTTCAGTTTATTATTATCACCCACAATAAAATTACTATGGAAATTGCTAATCAACTTATTGGGGTAACAATGCAAGAACCAGGGGTTTCGCGTTTGGTTACGGTTGATGTGGATGCGGCAGTAGATATGATTACATAAACTGTTTTT
>JAGLFE010000294.1 GCA_023144675.1 Thiomargarita sp.
GGATCAAAACCAGCGGCTAAAACTTGTGGTTGATAACGATGTACACTGCCATGACGATTAGCTTGGATTTGCAAAGATTTGGGAGCAGTGGTAATTGGCGGATTATGCCCAATTTCTAAATTTGGGAAAGCATGACTTTGTCCCGATTGATCAATGGCTTGAACTTTAAATTGCTCCGTTCCAGTTCCAAATAAATTAGCCAAAGTTCCAACTGGCAAACTACCTTGAGTAAAATCTAACACGGTTTCATAATGTTGATCGCCATTGCCATAGGTAGCAACATGACGTAAAATCAACCCAAATTCATCATTATTCATAATAAATCGGACTGTTTGTATCGGAGTTCCACCAGCCCTCACAATAGCGAATATTTTAACTTGAGTATCCAAAATATCAATTAACATGGGATCAAAGCCCGCCATTAAAACCTGTGGCATTTCACGAGTTATACCAGTTATTGGTAATTTTGAAGCATTTCGGTCAATGACAATGATTGGAAGACTGTAAGTTGCATTTTGAGTTAGTGAATAGGCTTGTAAAGTTGGATAATAAATTCCACCTTGCGGGAACACATAATTAGGGCGGCTATTGGTAGAAACTTGCCCATTGCCAAAATGCCAAATATATTTAAAATTATTATCAAGCATTGATTCATTACTAAAAAATACTTGCAGTGGAGATTCGCCAAATAGTGGATTTGCCACAAAATTAACAATACGAGCTGTAGAATTACCAATATTAAAAATTTGTTCGGCGGTTAATTGCTCTTTCTCAGCATTAAATGCTTCTACTTTTACAGCAAATTGTCGCTGTTGATTATATTCATGCAACACTATACTATTATCAGTTGTAACTATATTGCTGCCATCGCCAAAATCCCACCGCCAGTAATTTGCTTGAAATCTAGGCGGCATTCTAGCTACAAATTGATATTTTAAAGGCGAATTTAAAACTGGTACGATTTCGATTGGAAAATCAGTAGTTTTATTTCCTAAGATTAAACTCAACTTATATTGCCCTAATACATTATCATCAAAAGAAGTGGCTTCCAGCCATAAAATTTCATCTTGTATTGGTGTATAATGTAAACTAGCATGCTGGTAATTTCCGCCATTATTATTTTGGCTGAGTAACTGATTAAACTGGTTATATAAATATAAATAACTATCAAAATCTTCAGATTGCATTTCAATTAGCAATTCTTCACCAATGGTTGCACTATTAATTAAATAACGATCGGCAAAGGCACGAGGACGCAATTGTGCATAATTATCGGAGGCAGATAATTCTTGTTCAACTGTATTTTTTACACGTAATAAAACTGCTCCTTCAACAGCTAATTTAATTGATATTGGCAAATTGTAGTAAGCATAAGCTCCTTGATTATCCTTAATACTTAAACTGGCATTATATTGTCCTGCTTGTTGATAAGTATGTGCAATAGTTTCACCATTTTGGCAAACAACTGGGCTACCATCATCAAAATGCCAACATTGTTCAACAATTTCGCCATCAACATCTTGGCTAAAATGCTGAAAATCAACCTTAGTCGGCGCAATAAATTCATTGGCAGTCGCTTCAACTGCATAAATACTTGGTTTTTGATTAGTTGCCCCCGCAAGAATTTCTAAACTATAATCTCCATATTCATAACGATCATAACTAGTTACTTCCACATAATAAAGTGCATTGCTTGGTGCGGTAAATATAATTGTGGAATGAGTTGTATCTGGATAGCGGTCGTCATTTTGACTAATTAAATTTTCATTGTGATCAAATAAATGCAAATAAGTATTAAAGTGGGCAGATAATCGAATTGTTACCGTTTCATTGGCTTCCAAATTAAGAATATAGCTATCCGCCGCCGTTCCAACTCGTTGCACTGACCAATTATCTTCTTCGGTCAAAGAATCAGTACGCAACTCATCTAAATTTAAAAATGGGGCTCCAATAAAATTATTTTCTGCATTATCATCACGGGAAATAGCTTTATTAGGTTTAAAATTTAATAATGTCGAATAATTAACTGGACTTATTTGTTCATATAAAAAACTTGGATTATTATAAAATTGGGTAGCGATTTGAGTTGCAGTTTGCAAATTAGTAGTTTGAGCAATAAAATAAATTAAACGTACTTTAGATTGTGCAGGGATGGTAACATTAGCATATACCCAACTTAAATGATTATTATCTAAAATATGAGTTGCTTGAACAGCATTATTAACTTGAGAATGATAATGCACTAATACTGGTTTCAGTCCACTTGCGCTATATTTAAGATCGCCTGTAATTAAAAAATTAGGTTGGTCAATTAAAGCAACGGTTTCATTTCCTGAACCTAAACGACCATAAACTTCAACATCAATGCTAATCGCCTCAGCAGTTGGATTATACAAAATTTCCATAAAACGGGCAAAATTACGGGTTTTAGCAACATAACAAGTTCTTTTTACTTCTAATTGGGTATTAGGTTCCACAAAGGTTTCAAAGGTAACTTTGCGCCCGTCTGAAGATAAATGACTAATATCGCCAATATAATTAGTGCCATTAACTCGCAAGTAATACATTTCTGCGTAAGACGCTTGTGTCCCTTGCATTAATGCTCCATTTGCACCTAAATCATAGACAAAATTATCACTATCTAATAATTGCAAAGCAAAAATTGGAGCGGATAAAATAAAAAGTAATAAAATACTGAATTTTTTCATAATTTGTTTTTATAAATAACTGAAGTTGTGCAGATGAATTTATAGTAATGCGAATTAAGAGTTAAAATATTGCTTTAACACGATTGATGCGCTTCGTCCCTCAGTAGCATCCTACATTATATTTATAAGAATTTTAGGTAGTGCTAAACCTGTT
>JAGLFE010000295.1 GCA_023144675.1 Thiomargarita sp.
TTTTATATGTATTTCTTGGTAGATATTTACGTTTATGCTTCATTAAAACACTGCATTCAGGAGATTTTAAAAAAAACATGATGCGATTTTTCAGAATCAAAAAGCTCAACTCATCAACAACCCCACTGCTCGTTGGATATTCCAATATTTTAAAGAAATTTATGTGCTGATTATAGAACATACGCAAGAACTTGTGTTGAATCTGAATGTAGCATCAAATTAGGTTGCTCAATTGGTAAGCCATATCAGGTATTATATGCTGGAAGTTGTATGCCAGAGTGTCGGTTAAAAGAAAAAAGTTATTTATAACGTGATGTTCGACTTTTTTATCAAAATATTGGAAAAAATTTTCAGAAACGATAAAATGATACATTTTTGTAAAACAGTTTAAAATATGCTAAAATAACAAAACATATTAATATAAATTGTCATTTCAACCTAGAGGATTTTATGAAATTTACTTTTTCCGGTTTAACGGACGAACAGGTTCAAGATTCACGCACGCAACATGGTGATAATACTATCACTAATATGAAGCGCGAAACTTTTTGGGATAAATTATGGCAGAATTTTAAAGACCCGATTATTATTATTTTAGTCTTTGCGTTAGTGGTTACTATTATATTAACCATTTTAGGTTATACCAAATGGTATGAAAGTGTTGGTATTGCCTTAGCGGTTTTTATTGCTACTTTTGTTGCTACTTGGGCTGAACATAGTAATGAAAATGAGTTTCAAAAACTGTTAGAAGAAGCTTCGATGATTCAGGTCAAAGTATTTAGAAATGGACATTTGATTGAAATGGGTATTAACAACTTAGTTGTGGGCGATTATATTTTATTACAACCTGGTGATACTATTCCAACTGATGGCATTTTAGTTTCAGGGCATCTTGATGTTAATGAAGCCTCTTTAACTGGTGAATCCGAACCGATTCGTAAACAGGAAGCTAAAACTGAGATTACAGAAGCAAATAAATTATTCAGAGCGGCTTTAATTGAAGATGGTGAAGCGGTTATGCAAGCAACGGCGGTTGGAAATAAAACCCGTTATGGCGAAACCATGACCGAAATTTTGAGTGCAGAAGACCGTTTATCACCGTTGCAGGCAAAATTAGTTCATTTAGGTAAACAAATCAGTATGTTTGGCTATATTGGAGCCAGTTGTATTTTTGTTGCCTTTATGTTAAATCATATATTTTTACAAAGCGATGGCGGCATGACTGCTTATTTTGCATTGCCAACAGGTGAAATTATTACCCATGTCGTTACCGCACTTATTTTAGCAATTATTATTATCGTAGTCGCAGTTCCAGAAGGCTTGCCGATGATGATTGCGATGGTTTTGGCATTAAATATGCGCAAACTGTTATCAGTCAAAGTTTTAGTGCGTAAATTATTAGGCATAGAAACCGCTGGTAGTTTAACCGTACTATTTACAGATAAAACTGGTACTTTAACTCAAGGAAAATTAGCGGTTGAAGAATTTGTATCGGGCAATGCTAAACCGTATCAAAAATTAGATGATATTCCTGAATCAATACGTGAAATGGTTGGTTTCGCCCTGCGTAATAATACAGGAGCTATTATTGATACTAGCGACCCGAAAAACGTAACCATGGTTGGTGCAGATAGAACTGAACAAGCGATGTTAAGATTTATTACCCCGTTGCTTTTGGAATCACAATCAGAAATCGATATTATTGATATGATTTCTTTTAACAGTAGCCGTAAATTTTCAGCAATGCAAGTTGCAGGTGATAAAAAATTAACTTTGGTTAAAGGCGCAACTGAAATTATTTTACAAAATTGTACCCATATTTTAGATGTCGATGGTAATAAAATTCCGCTTGGTGATAAGGCTGATTTGGAAGCCAAAATGACTGAATTATCAAAACGGGCGATGCGTTTATTAGCCGTTGCGATTACTGATACGCCGATTGATGATTCTAAACAATTGCCAGCCGAATTAATTTTAGTCGGTATTTTTGCCATGCGGGATGCTTTGCGAACCAATTCTTATGAAGCTGTAAAAGTTTCGCAACGAGCTGGAGTGCAAGTTATTATGATTACTGGCGATGCTAAAGAAACTGCTCAAGCAATTGCTCAAGATGTAGGTTTATTTACCGAAAAAGAAAATAAAGTATTGACTTCAGCAGATTTGGCAACTATGTCAGATGAAGAAGTTAAGGCAGCTTTACCGCATATTTGTGTTATTGCCCGAGCTTTCCCAACCGATAAAAGTCGCCTGGTGAAATTAGCTAAAGAACTAAGTTGGGTGGTGGGCATGACTGGCGATGGAGTTAATGATGCACCTGCGGTTAAAAATGCTGATGTCGGTTTTGCTATGGGTAGCGGCACTGAAATGACTAAAGAATCAGGCGATATTGTGATTTTGGATGATAATTTCTCTTCCATTTCTAAAGCCATGTTATATGGGCGTACTTTATTTAAATCCATTCGTAAATTCCTAATTTTTCAATTAACGGTAAATTTATCAGCGATTTTAGTAGCTTTTTTAGGACCTTTTTTTGGTTTCGATTTGCCTTTAACCATGACCCAATTGCTGTGGATTAATATTATTATGGATACTTTGGCTGGACTTGCGTTTGCGGGTGAAGCGGCACTTTCCCGTTATATGCACGAACAACCGATTCCTAAAGATGAACCTTTGATTAATAAAGATATGTGGTCATCCATCTTAATTAATGGGATTATCGCAGCCACAGCAAGTATGATATTTTTAAATTATGCTCCAATTCGGGAACTATTTTCACGGGGTTTGGATATTAATAGCAAAGAAGCAGAAGCGATATTTTTAACTGCTTTTTTTGGCTTTTTTGTATTTATGCACGCTTTCAACACCTTCAATGCCCGTACTGAAAGTTTAAACTTATTTGAACATATTTTGAAAAATCGCTTATTTTTAGGCGTAATTGTAGTTATTTTTACCGTGCAAACTACTTTTATTTATATTGGTGGCGAAGTATTGCGTACCGTTCCGTTGCAACCAATGGAATGGCTTTATATAACAATATTTGCCATTATATTAATTCCGATTGATTTAACTAGAAAATTGATACGTAATATATGGTTTAGCAATCCGATTGCGAAGTAATTTAGTCCTGAAAACCTTTTAGTTTCTCTGATACTTAACAAGTTTTTTTAGAAAATTATCTTATTTAAGACCAGCAATTTTTGGTAGTCCTAAACAAAGTAGTGATGGTCTCAAAAAACCTGTCAGGTATCAAAGACCTAACAGGTTTAGCACTACCTATCTTAGGACTACCCAATTTTTTAATGATATATTATTATTTTAGGGATTACCTTAATAATTTCAAGATTAATGATGCTTAAAATTAGATTAAAAACCAAATTAATATTAATCCTCATGCCATTAGTTATTATTCCTATAATATTACTCGGCTATTTAACTTACATCTATATAATAGATATTAACAAACAAAGAATTTTAACACTTAATGAATCACTTTTACAACAAATTCAACAAGAAACAATTTCACATTTAAAAACTGCCGAAGTGAATTTAGATTTATTAATAAATGCTCTTGATTTAAAGCTTCCAATTATAGAAATAAAGCAAAAAATAAACTCGACAACTAAAATATGGTTTGAAAACTATCCTTATAGTCAATTACAAATATTATCGGCGGCAGGTTCTGAAATAATGACTTTCAACAACCCAAATCTGGCTATTAAACTTGAATTACCCGAATTTTCAATTATACAAAAAACCGCTCTTAATTTAGTTGAAAAACCTAACCCATATTTTCTAATTAACAAAAAAATCTCGACCCAATCAATAAAATTCAATAATAGTTATTTAGTATTAAAAATACCTAACAATTTTTTGAATAAATATACCACTCAAAAAAACCAAATTAATTGTTTTATAATTACTGATAACAAGGGATATATTCTATTTCGTTCAAATAGTAGTAAGGCTATTACTGCTAAAATTAAGCAATTACCTAATTTTAATACGCTACAACAAAATTTAATTAGAGCTCCAATTACTTTAGAAAAAATTTCGATTTACTTACAAGGAGTTCCATTAACTGAAAATTTTTACTTATTCACCTTATTACCAAGTCAAAAATTTTTAGCTATAGGAGATTCTATTAGTAATTTATACCTTATCGCTAGTTTAATCAGTATTATTGTTGCGCTTATTTTTCTATTTTACGCCCTTAAATATTTAGTAGTTAATCCAATAAAAATATTGACTGAAGCCAGTGGAAAAATTAATGTTGCTTGTTTAGATATAAAATTGCCATCAAATAAAACCGATGAATTCGGCTCTTTATATTCCTGTTTTAACCAAATGGTTATTGGACTAAAAGTTGCATTGAGAGAAGTTGAAAATGCCAATACTGAATTAGAACAAAAAGTACGATTGCGCACTCATCGTTTACAAAGATTAAATAATGAGTTAGAAACCGCTCGCCAAAAAGCAGAAGCCGCTAGTCGTACTAAAAGCCAATTTGTAGCAAATATTAGCCATGAATTACGTACTCCGATGAATGGAATTTTAGGTATGGCACAATTGGTGTTAAAAACGCCTTTGAATAATAAACAACGTAAACAAATTAATATTTTATATGAATCGGGCAATGCTTTACTGAATATTATTAATGAATTGCTTGATTTAAGCAAAATTGAAGCTGGTAAAATGAAATTGGATTCAGTTCCTTTTGATGTATTAAAAACTGTGAAGGATACAATCACTTTATTAAGTATTCGGGCTGAGGAAAAAGGCTTAGTTCTTAAAAAACAATTTGATGATAAAATACCTAAACAAGTACTAGGAGATAGCAATCGTGTAAGACAAATTGTATTGAATTTAGTTGGCAATGCTATCAAATTTACCAATGAAGGTAGTATTACCATCAATATGCGTTTGGAAAATATTGTAAATAATCATCTACAACTTAGAGTAGCTGTGATTGATACTGGCATTGGTATTCCACAACGCGAAGTTCCTTATTTATTTGATAAATTTCGTCAAGTAGATGCTTCAACTAGCCGTAAATACGGCGGGACTGGTTTAGGTTTATTTATTTGCCGTCAACTTATTACTTTAATGGGAGGACAAATTGGTATATATACTCAAGAAGAAAAGGGTAGTACTTTTTGGTTTACTTTAAGTTTACCAATAGTCAAACCTATTTCAACTACATATAATAAATCAATTTGTTATAACAAAATAATTGCTAGTCAAACCACTGAACAATATAAAACTGATATGCCTAATATTTTATTAGTAGAAGACGATAAATTAAATCAAATGGTAACAGAAATGGCACTAGAAGATTCCAGCTGTCAATTAGATATTGCTAATCATGGCGAAGAAGCTTTAATAATGCTGACTGATAATAGTTATGATTTGATTTTTATGGATTTACACATGCCAATTTTGGATGGTTACGCTACCACCAAACAAATTAGAATTAATGAACAGACCACAAAGAATCATATACCTATTATTGCCATGACGGCTGATAATTCTCCAGAAGATTTAGCTAAATGTTTAGAAATTGGTATAGATGATATTTTACATAAACCAATTAATAAAAATACGTTCAATCAAATGCTAGAAAAGTGGTTTCACTGTGAATTAGTTAATAAAATTAAATTAGGAAAAATTTTATTAGCAGAAGATAATGAAGCTAATCAAACGGTTCAAAAAATGATGTTGCTGGATATGGGTTATCAAGTTGATATTGCTATTGATGGGCAACAAGCTATTGAAATGATTAATAACAATGACTATAATTTAGTTTTAATGGATATTCATATGCCGATTTTAAATGGCTGTGCTACTACCGAACTTATTCGTGAACAAGAAAAAAATATGAAAACCAGTCATTTACCTATTATTGCCATTACTGCTAGTGTAACAAATAATGATATTGAAAAATGTATGCAGGCAGGAATGGATGGATTCTTGTCTAAACCAATTGTGCAAACAAAGTTGGTTGAAATACTAGATAAATTCCTAAAAAATATCTAAATTTTCAATTTTTTTTAAATTCAAATATTTTCAAACCAAAAGGATGAATAATGGATTTACCTAACGGCAAAAAAACCACTTTATCGCTTTATACAACGGCAACCGAAGCTTATAACTTATTGATAAATGAACCAAAATCTTTATTTATTGATGTCCGCACACCAGCAGAATTAACCTTTGTTGGCTTCCCAACAATTATTGATGCCAATATTCCTTATGAATTTATTGATGATTGGTATCAATGGAATGACAAAACCAAGAGTTTCCAAACGCAGATTAATCCTAATTTTATAGTTGCGGTAGAAGATAAAATTAATCAAAAAAAATTAACTAGAAATAGCCTGATAATTTTTATATGCCGCTCTGGTTATCGAAGTGCGCGTTCTGCTAATTTACTCGCTAAAGAAGGTTATATGAACGTCTATAATTTAATAGATGGTTTTGAAGGGGATAATGTAATTTCTGGTCTTAAAAAAGGACAACGTATTATTAACGGCTGGAAAAATAGCAATTTACCTTGGACTGCTCAATTAGATAAGGAAAAGATGTATTTTGGATAATTGTGCAGTGAAACCAGTATAAAATAATGGTAGTCCTGAATAATGCAATGATTTTTCAGAGAAATATGTTAATGCTTATAAAAAAGTACCATAAAAATAACTGTATTGCAAGTTAAATTAATTAGTTAAAGTCCAGTTCCAGCCGGTTTAAAACCAAGCACTCCATTTGGAAATAGTGTACAGACTTTAGCAACTTATTTTCGTTACACTCATGCCATGAGTTATAACAAATCATCAAATATATTCAAGGAAATTTACAGTCTTGATATTAGTGAAGGTGGATTTGCAAACTTATTCAAACAAGTGAAAAATCATTTAGACCCAAAGGTTGAAGAAATTCTATCTCGTCTTCGAGGGAGTCGTATTGTTTATAGCGATGAAACTTCAGCTAGAGTCAATGGAAAGAATGAATGGGAATGGGTGTTTCAAAATGAAGAAATCTGTTTCCATGTTATTCGTCCAAGTCGTGGTCAAAATGTAATCGAAGATGTGATGATCACAAACCTGAGATTTGGGTAAGTTCTCAAGCCAATCACCCAGCCACCCAATAGCAAGTTTGTCTTGCTAATCAATTACGATATTGTAAATACGCCTCCAATAATGAGAAGAACTTCCGTTGCGAGCGTTTTTTGTACACAAACGACGAACGAAGTTGAAAGAAAATACTCTATATCAATATCAATGCGATTTGAAACGCCACCTAAGTCAATGTTTGGACATTCAGCCCACGCATAAGGACGGCATTCATCTGAAGAAACGTTACACTAAAATTCAAGATAGTTTATTTCTGTTTTTGGAAGACGCATCTGTGCCACCCACTAATAATAGTAGTAAACAAGCTATTCATTTCTTTTTCCACTCCTTCTTCTTAATTTAGGGG
>JAGLFE010000296.1 GCA_023144675.1 Thiomargarita sp.
GCAAATTCCTGTTTTAATTGCGCAACTTCCCGTTGATATTGAAGATTGGTTTCCTCTTTGATTGCAGATAAATTATTAAAATTAACTGATTTTTCAGCAAATTCCTGTTTTAATTGTGCAATTTCCTGTTGATATTGACGATTAGTTTCCTCTTTGGTTGCAGATAATTTATTAAAACTAATTGATTTTTCAGCGAATTGTTGGCTTAATTGTTCCTTTTGTGCATTTAATTGAGAAAAATCATTATTTTGAATCTGAAGTTGTTGAATTAATTCCTCTTCTTTTTGACAAGATTCGGTTAAATCCTGCTTGATTTGATTTAAGGATTGCAATTCCTGTTCTTTTAATACTAATTTTTCTGTTAATTGCTCAGTAATTTGCTGATGTTGCTCAATATTCGTTTCTTGAATTTTAACTAAACTAGCTAAATCAGTTGCCGTACTTCTTTCGTTATCTAAATTATCTGTTAATTCCTTTTCCCGCCGCCGAAAATGCCGAACTTCTTCTTTTATATTACTCAAAAAAGATTTATTATCATTTACTGAATGGATAATTGCTTGCCGATGAGTTGCATCCAAATCGCCTAAAATATTTTGTTCAATATCAACTAATTGCGTTAATTCTTGAAGCTCATTTTCTAAACTAACTACTTGTTGTTCAACATACAAGCGGGCATCTTTTTCTGCTTGAAGTTGTTGCGCCAATTCCTGATTTTGTTGATAATGAACTTCTAATTCTTCCTTTATATCTAATAAAACATTTTCTTGATTATCAAATGTGTGTTCTAAATTTTGCTTATCTTGCTGAAATATATTAAGTTCTTGTTCATGTTGAGAACGAGCTTCCCTTTCAATACTAATTAATTGAGTTAATTTCTTTTCCTGCTGCCTAGATTGAATTAGTTCAATTGCATATTGGTGCATGGTTTTGATAACATTAAGTATATCTGCACCCGTAATATCCAAATTTAAACAAGGATCAACTTTTTCATAAGCCGTTTCCAATTCCGTCATTTTTGCAAACAAGGCTTGGGTCGCTTCCCTATTATCATTTTCTAAAATATTTAAAGCATACTGAGATAATTCAGCTAATTGCGTTTCAGGTTGTAACGGTTTTTTCTCCTCATGTTCCCAATTTGTAACATTTTCTAATTCAGGCGTTTTAGTTAATTCATAATTGGTGAAATTAGTTTCTAATGATGTAGATGTTTCATTGTTACGTTGCTGTAAAATTTTTTGCCAAGCACTTTTAGCTTCTAATTGTTCGGCATCCAATTCAAATACTCGTTTATATAATGCTAATTGTTCCTCTTCATCTTCACAATTTTTAGCAATAATTAATAAAACACGTATTAATCTGGAACGAGCGGCAGCGGGTTGTACTTGATATAAGTTTTCTAAAATTTCTAAGGCTTGATTAATATTTTTTTGTGCAACTAATACATCTGATAATAACTGGTTAGATATGATGTGATTTGGCTTTATATTAATAACTTGTTGTAAAGAACTATGAGCAAATTCTAAGAAACTTTGCTTATATTTATCTGAAGTTAATTTAATATCTTCAATCCATTGATCCTGTTTTGGCATGATATGATCCTGATAGGAAATTTAGAAGATGATGCAATTGTAATTTAATTCATTAACCTATTTATTTTACTGAAGTTACGCAGATATGAAAAATTGAAAACCAAATGTTATAAGGCTTATGAAAATTCAATACAGACAGATATAAAATCTAAAGTCTTATATTTTCTTGGTTTCTATTTTATTTGCGTAACTTCAGTTATTTTATAATTTTAGATTATTATAACTCAATTTTCAGAATTACCAACTTGCATTAAAGCTGTTGATATATAATAAGTATTATTTGATGAAAAAGAATTAACTAATAACGGTGATATAAGAAGTGGTTTAATTATAATAAAATACCATAATCCGCTGGTAAGAGATACACTAACAATAAACAATATTAAAGATTTCCATAATGTATTGGCATTATTTTTGCAAGATAATTTACATGATAATTGAGCAACTGCGATAGTAATATTATCCCCTTTAATAGCACCTGCTTCTAAGGTTTCATTTAATAACGCATAAACTTTTTGTTTTAATGGTAAATTATTTTTTGGCAATTTTTCTGACATTTTCTTGGGAACAACATATTCCCAAAAACCGTCGCTACATAAAACTAGGCTATCGCCAGAACACACTGTGGCTTTACCAAAATCAGGTTGAATTGACCCTTTTTTACTACCCAAACCTTTTAATAAACGACCTTGATCGGGATGATCAGCCATTTCTTCCTCTTTTATATCACCTAAATCAGCTAATAATTGTACCACTGAATGGTCACGAGTTCGCCATAATAATTGCTTACCACGAAAATGATATAAACGACTATCACCAACATACGCCCACCATACTTTATTATCTTTTATATACAATAATACGCAAGTGCTACGAGGAGAAATATTATACTTAGTTCCAGCTTCAATAATCTTATCATTTGCAACTTCACAAATATATTGCAACAAGCTTTTAGGTGTATAAGGTAAAGAACTTTTTTGATAATCATTCCAAACAGATTGAGCTGATTCAACAACAATTTGTGAGGCTAAACTACCTCCATCATATCCACCCATACCATCAGCTACTACCAGCAAATGACGTTTACCATCTGAAGACGAGAAGTTAGCTACCCTATCTTGTTGCTCATGTCGTCCTCCAATATGATTAATTGTTTCAATTTCCCATTTCATAAAAAACCAACATTGATAATGTAAAGTAAACTGATTAAAAAACCATAATTAAAAATTAATAATAAAAAATTAATACGCCCCAAAAATGAAGGAACACCTGTATTTAATGTAATTTCTATAGCATTTTTCATTTTATTAGTAATAAAATCTACCCCAAAGCTGGCTACGAAACCTGCTAATAATGCTGCACCAAAACCTAGTATAAAATCCATTGTCAAAATAGCAACACTACCTGCTATCCCGACAGCAATTCCAATAGCAACAATACCAGCTACTGCAATGATGATATCGCTGGCAATTAAAAATGATAACAACACTGCATTTATGATAATAAACATACTTGCCAAAACGATTAATACCAATATTAGCCAATGAAAGGTAATTATAAAAGGCAATAATCCTACAATAATGCCAGTAATGCTAACCGCAACTAAAGCCGCTATTATAACGGATGACAACATAGCTATGCTAATTGAAATGCTTTTATCAACTTTTAATTTACTTATTACCAGCCAGCAAAACATTAATAAAATACTAAGTAATAAATAAATTTCTGGCAACCAAGCTTTATCAGAATAAGGCAGTTGCTTTAGCCCTAAAGCTAAGTTAGGTATTAATAACGGAAACCAAATTAAGGAACTTACTAACCAATTACCTATTTTTTGCTCACTTTCTTGACCAAATATTCGGCGATATACCTTTAATTGTTGAGGTGAAACTAAAACCCACCATAATAACCGAAAATAATCTAAGGGATTTAAATAATAAAGTTGCTTAAATTTAGATTGGTCTATTTTTTCAAATAAAGGCGTAACCATTTCATTTTTATTTGTAATATTTTTTTTATCAGTTGCAGTTAAAGCTATTACCCAACTTTGTACTGCCCATGTAGCCGCTTCTATTTCAAAACATAAGTTATTATGTAATTGTTCGGCTAATTCTTTAATTAAATTATCAGCTAGTAATTTATGAGTTAATATTTTTTTAGTAACTCCTTCCTTAGCCGCATTAATCAGTATAAAAATTTCTCGACGTTGTTCTTTCGTACAAACTTGAGTTAAAAGAATTTCACAACGTTCGATATCTTCACACAAAATAGTGCCATGACGATTAATTAATTCACACAACTTTTGACGGGGAAAATTATCCATTTTCTATTCAACTGTAATCTATTTATACTGCACCTTAAATTATCGGATATTATGGAGTTTAATAGATATAAAAAGCTGTCATAAAAACCACAAACCTTCAGCGTAAAATTAAATAATTAACTGAAGTTACGCAGATATGA
>JAGLFE010000297.1 GCA_023144675.1 Thiomargarita sp.
TACATTTTATATGTATTTCTTAACTTGGTAGATAGTTACATAAAATAACTTAAATAATATCCTTTAAGAATTGTTATTTAGACTTATATATGTTATATTCCTCTTTTTATAAAGATAGTTAATTTTCAAATTTTATTGACTGAGCCTTTTTGATTACATTGATTGTTTATTAGGTATATTGAATTAATATTATTTACTATCTTGAAGAAATTTTTTTTATATAAAGATCAGCTATTTTGGCTGATTATTACTAGTTAATTTGTAGTCTTGGTTTACTAGTAATATTTTTAATCAAACTACATTTTATGAGAAATTATAATGAAATTATACATAGGCAATCTGCCATACAGTGTAACTGATAAAGATATTGAAGAATTATTGGCTGACTATGGTACAGCAAAGAGTATTCAGCTTATCACTGACAGGCATACAGGACAATCAAAAGGCTTTGGTTTTATTGAAATGTCTAACAATAGCGAAGCTGATTCAGTAATTAAAGCACTTAATGAAACTGAGTTTAAAGGTAGAAAATTAAAAGTTAATCAAGCACAACCTCGTGGAGAAAGACCTAACAGAAATAATAATAGGAGAAGATATTAATCTAAATAAGCCATAAAATATAGCTTATTGGTGGGTAAATAATGTTATTAAACCCACCATATTTTTTGTTATGCTTTAAATATTTATTGGATAAAAGCTAAAATTTTTTCTTCAGTGATAGGTTTCGGGATAAAGCTAATACCTAATGATTCTGCCTTATTACGTACTATATCTTGAACATTTGCCGTTAACAAACCTATTTTTAAAGTTGGAAAATACTCTAATAATTTTGTTGCCAAAACTAGACCATCAATACCTGGCATATTTAAATCAACAATAGCCATCGTAATATCATTAACACCTTCAATTTTACTAAATGCTTCTTCAGCATTGCTTGCATCAATAATACTTATCTCCTTATCCGCATATTCAATAATAGTACGTACTAACATTCGAGAAACGCGACTATCATCAACAACTAATACTTTATGATATGCCATATTTATTTTCTTTTTAAGGTAATTTTAGTTCTATATAAACTTATGATGTTTTAAAACGAATCTATTGGAATAACTTCTGTAATAAAAAATGAAAGTGGTTCTCTTCCTGGAATTATTTGCATCTTTACTTCAAAAGTCGTTATTGTACCATCGAATCCAGTTGCAACATCAACAGCGGGTAAAAATAAATTACCATTTTCTACAGAAAAGGTGCTATGAATTCCATTTTGAAGATTATTGACTTCAATTCCACAAGAAGTTGGATCATTTTGACATTGTAATATTCCTTGTTCAAAATTTTCGGCTATATTTATCCCACAACTAATTGGATTTTCCTGACATTGCGTAATACCTTCTTGGGTAGAACCATCATTATTTTCATCAATTCCACAACTTGCTGGATTATCTCGACATCCTTGTTTGACTACTTCTCTAAACATTTCTTTGCTACTGGTAATATCTTCAGTAATATCACAGGATAGGGGATTTTGTTTGCAAATTAGCATTCCTTCAAAAACTCCCTGATTATAACCACCTTCATAAAGAGGATCAAGTTCTTTTACAGTGGTACAAAAAAATGGATTTTGTCGGCAAAACTGCATTCCGTCAATAACGCCTTCACTATAACCATTGGTATAAATAGAATTTCCTCTATTCGTAACAGTTTCTTCACTAACTACGACTTCATCTTCAATAGTTGTATCAGATATAGTATTCGCAGTTTCTTCCTCTAAACTTTCCTCCACAGCAAATACATTAAAACTCAATAAACAAATTAATAATATATATATTTTAATCATAATTATCTCCATTAATTAACTATTAACATTTAAAAATTTAAGTTTTTTAGCAATATCCGATAGCGATAATATGTAATCTATTCCACCTTGTTCAATTGCTTTATTTGGCATTCCCCATACAACACTGGTATTTTCATCTTGAGCTATGGTTATAGCACCTGTATCATGTATTTCTTTAATGCCAGTTGCCCCATCTTCTCCCATACCAGTTAAAATAACTCCAATGGCATTAGAACCAGCACTTTGCGCTACAGAACGAAATAGTACATCCACTGACGGACAATAACGGTTAATTAGTATTCCTTGATGTAAATGACATACATATTCTGATTTTGAACCTTGTTGTATCATTAAATGAGTGCCACCAGGTGCAATATAAACATGACCAGGTTGAATAATTTCTCCATCTTTAGCTTCAGATACAGTCATTGCTGACACTTGATTCATACGTGAGGCAAAGGAAGAACTAAAAGCCGCTGGAATATGTTGACTAATTACTATGCTCGGTGAGTTAGCTGGCATTTGCATCAATATAAGTTTTATTGCTTCAATACCTCCAATAGAAGCACCAATCGCAATAATTTTTTTGGTTTTTTTTATATTATGATTAGAATGCTCTTTTTTTAACAAAACATCAACCGAATATTTAGGTGAAATTTTATTAAAGGGCTGTAATTTAACACAGGCAGCTAATCTAATTTTATTAATAACATTAGTTGCATAAGATTCTAAGGTATCTGCAATATCAATTTGTGGTTTACTAATGAAATCAACTGCGCCGTATTCTAAAGCTTTTAATGTAATATTAGCATTTTCTTGCGTAAATACAGAAACCATAATAACTGGCATTGGTCGTAAACGCATTAAAAGTTCAAGAAATTCCAGCCCATTCATACGTGGCATTTCTACATCTAATGTTAAAACATCTGGATTGAATTGTTTAATTTTTTTTCTAGCAATATATGGATCAGCGGCACTAGCTACTACTTCAATATCTGGTGCTGAATTTAATATTGTGGTTAAAGTTTGTCGAATTAAAGCAGAATCATCAATAATTAATACTTTTATCTTTTTCATTCGTGTTTAATATAAATTGTTCGTCCTAATAAATAAAAACGATGATGAAGCTGAAATAAATTTTCCGAATGTCCAATTAATAAATGAGCATTATTATTCATTATATCTGCAAATCGATTAAATAAAATTATTTGTGTATTTTTATCAAAATAAATAGCAACATTTCGACAAAATATAATATCGAAAAGTCCTTTCATTGGCCATTTATCCATTAAATTAAGATATTTAAACACAATTAATTGTTGTAATTCTAATAATATTTGAATTTGCCCTTTTTTTTCTCCAATTCCTTTTCTAAACCAACGTTGTAAAATTAAGGGAGAAACTCCAGTTATTCTTTCTTCTCCATAAATACCTTGTTGTCCAACCATAAGTGCATAGGGGTCAATATCAGTTGCTAAAATTTTAACATCCCAATTTGCTGGAACTATTTTTTTTACAATGATTGCAATTGAATAAGCTTCTTCACCAGTTGCACAACCTGCTGACCAAATACGGATACGTCTTGCTTTTTGGTTTTTAATTAGTAGCTTTGGTAATATCTGAGTTTCTAATGATTCAAAATGATGCGACTCACGAAAAAAAGCCGTTGTATGGGTTGTAATTGAATGAATAAAATGAGCAAGTTCTTCTGTATCGTTATTTTTTAATATTTTATAATAACTGTAAAAGTTATCCAAATTTAAAGCACGTAAACGGTGTGCTAAACGACTATATAGCATTTCTTGTTTATGGTTTGATAAAGAAATACCAGTATGTTTATTAATTAAATTACGAAATAAATTAAATTCGTGTTCAGTGAGACGAAATTCTCTTTCATCCATATTTGAAATTAGTAATTTGGTAAATGTATTGTTTTAGCTAGATAATATTAATGATAGGAAATTGACTATAACCCATAGTTCTTAATAAAAGCATGATGGCGATGCTAACACCATTTTTCTGCCGTCGATAGGTCAATTTCCAAGATAAAGTTAGCATATTTACTGGATTTGTTGAGTTGAATTAGATTTAATTCGAGCTTACCCATTATAAATAATAAAAGCTTATTAAATTCTTTAGGAATACCTATTTCTTTAGAAATTCTTGCTAATGATGCTTTATGATTATTTATTTGTAAATTTGCACCACAAGATTTTTCAATATTCAAGTTAAATTGACACGAAAAATAAGTCTTTGCACTTGCAAATTTATGTGTTATGTCGTTAGAACCTGATGTATATGTGCGAGATTCTGAAAATTTATCTAGCACCAACTCTGTAGTGTAGCTAGACAACTTTTGGAGCAATCTAGACTGAATATCAGAACATATAATAGTACTCTCAAGAAATGAGACAGAATTATCGAAATATCTAATAGTTAAATTTGCCGCAGCAATAATTGCCATACAATTTAAGATCGGCTGTATAATATCTTCTTCAATTTTTGATAAATTCAATGTAATAAGTTTTTTATTGGAAACAGATATATCTTTTATGAGTTCACGTAAAACTCCTGCTTCTATAAAATAATTCTCTATGGTATAACGAGTTAGAAAAATAAATAAACGTCCATTATAAAAAGGTTTGGAAGCTTCTTCTTGGATTTCTGTATCAGTCTTTAAATATCTATCTATAACACCAAAAAATCTCTTTTCATTAGGAAGGTGCTGTACAAAAGCTTTTAATGTATTCTTAACAGATTCACATCCTCCTACTGCATCAACAGTATCAGAGGATATTTTTTTTGCTACCTCAAGGCTAATATCTATAAAATAGAGGGCATTATTAGATAAGTATTCCGCATAAATAATATCAAAAATTCTTTTGTCATCATATCCCTCAACAAAAACAACACGTTTTCTTCCTGCTAAAAGAATTTCGTTTATTAAAGCAACTTCAGAAACAAAAGAATATCTCTGGTCATTAATTATTTGGTATGAGACCATTTTTAGAGTACCATCTGGGTTAAGTCTATAAGCCCTTTTTTGCCAAAATAAGTCCAAACAATTTCTGAATGAGAAGAAATAATAATTTGACAATCTTTTTCTTTCTGTAACTTACTAATGAGAGAAATGACTTTTTGTTGGAATTCAGGATGAAGGCTTTGGTCTATTTCATCAATAATAAAAACAGAATTTTTATGAGCTTTTAGGTAAATTTGCATAGCAATAATTAGCAAACTTTCCTCCCCTGAACTAAGAAGATCAAGCCCATGATAGTGACCATTATCAGATTTGATAAGTGTTTTAAAGTTTGGTCTATCTATTTTTTCAATAGATTTTCCTACAAGGATATTTTTATTAACCCAATTTTTAAGTTCTTCAAATTCTTCTTGATAAGCATAATCATAATAAACTAGCATTTTGTTTAGATCATCATCATCAGGACTATATTTATGAGCAAGATTATATTTAGGCTTTTCATTTGGAATAGACGCATAGCGTATATCTTGTATTTCTCTATCATGGGCATTAAAAAAATATACAAAAGGCAACTCAGTGTTTATACTTTTTATGGATTGAGGATCAGTTGTATATTTCTCAATGTCATCAATAATTTTTTGAAAAATAGATATATTATCTTTTTTCATGTCTCGCTTTGAGAATTTATCTTCATCTCGCAAACCTTTTAAATGTTGTATGATTATTCTCTCTTTTTCTCCTTCTGGAAGCTTTACTACAGCATTTTCAAACTGAAAAATAAGGGTTCCCAATTCAGGTTCAATAATAAAAGCCTGTTTTAAATTAGAACTTTCATCTTTTTGTATTTCATTTGGATCTCCAACAACAAGAGAAATGATCACATCAAAAAAAAGAATATCCAACTGAGCGAATTTTACTCTAGTTAAAACATTTGGTTTCAACCTATCATATGAAATATCCTGTGGAGATATACTAGGTTTTAATAAAATAATTAAATTAAATATAAGTTCAATTATAGTTGTTTTTCCTGTTCCATTAACACCAGCAAGACATACTATATCTTGAGCATTACCTTCATGAGTAAAATCAATCAGTGTATGCTCAAATACACCACATTCTTGGATATAAAGTCTTAAAACTCTCATTTATATAAAACCTTAATTAATAGTTAAATGCAAATGGTTTACTCACAGGAGACGTAAGAGAAAATTCATTTTTTGCTTGGTATTCATCATACCTGAAATCGATTATAAATTAGTTGGAGTTTAGAAATATACTCCAACTTACAGACTGAGATAGATATTAACTACACACTTATAGCCTTAACTTTATCAACTAAACTAGCAAACGCATCTTTATTAAACACTGCCAATTCGGACAACATTTTCCGATCAATCTCAATACCTGCTTTATTTAAACCATCAATAAAACGACTATAAGATAAACCATGTTCACGGGCGGCAGCATTAATTCGAGCTATCCATAATCTACGGAATTGGCGTTTACGTTGCCGACGATCTCGATAAGCATATTGCCCAGCTTTAATAACGGCTTGTTTAGCAACTCGAAAAATGTTACGACGAGCACCACGATATCCTTTGGCTTGCTTTAATACTTTTTTATGTTTGGCATGGGCTGTTACCCCACGTTTTACTCTTGGCATTTTTTATTGTCCTCACGCATAGGGTAATAATTTTTTAACTGCTGAAACATCTGCTTTATCAAGCATAATAGGTGATCGCAAGTGCCGTTTACGTTTGGTACTTTTTTTCGTTAGAATATGTCGGCGATGACTTTGTCCCCGTTTAATTTTACCAGAAGCAGTCAATTTAAAACGCTTGGCTGCTCCCCGATTGGTTTTCATTTTTGGCATATTTAATATATACTCCGCATTAAATAAAAAAATCAAGCTTCTTGAATAAAATTTACAAAAAAACTTGATTAATAATTATTTATTATGATTAAAAAAATAATAAAACTAAATTTTATCTGGATTTTTCTTAATAGGTGCAATGACCATTACCATTTGTCGCCCTTCCATTTTAGGACGTTGTTCAACAGTACCATATTCAGTTAAATCTAACTCCAATCTTTTCAAGAGTTGACGACCTAAATTTTGGTGAGCCATTTCCCTACCTCGAAAGCGCAGAGTAACTTTAGTTTTATCCCCATCATCTAGGAAACGTATCAGGTTGCGTAGTTTTACCTGATAATCCCCTTCTTCTGTATTTGGCCTGAATTTAACCTCTTTGACCTGTATTCGTTTTTGCTTCTTCTTGGCTTTATTCCGTTTTTTGTTTTGTTCAAACAAATATTTGCCGTGATCCATAATACGGCAAACGGGAGGGTTAGCCTGTGGAACGATTTCTACCAAATCCAATTGAGCCTTTTGAGCCTTTTCCAGTGCTTCCTGGTTAGAAACAATGCCAATTTGTTCACCATTGACTTCTATTAACCGTACTTGAGATGCAGTAATAGCCTTATTAAGGCGTGTACGTTTTTTTTTATCGTAAGCGATGTAACTGTCCTCCTATTATTCAGTTTGTCAATTATTATTAACTAGAAGCTAATTAAAAAACGTTAGCCTCAAAATCAATTAGCCCTAATCATTAGTAGTATAGCAGATAACGTCTGCACGGAGTTGTTCAGTAAAGGCATCAAGTGACATCGTTCCCTTATCCTGACCATCTTGCAAACGCACTGTAATTTGTTGATTTTCAACTTCACGTCCCCCTACAATTAATAAATAAGGGACTTTTTGTAAAGTATGTTCACGAATTTTAAGACCAATTTTTTCATTTCTCAAATCTGCCGTCGCCCGAAAACCCTGTTTTTGCAAATGAGCTTCGACTTTTTTTGCATAATCAGCCTGTTGATCAGTAATATTAAGTATAACAGCTTGTACGGGGGCAAGCCATACCGGCAATGCGCCAGCGTATTCCTCAATAAGTATGCCAATGAATCGTTCAATTGAACCTAAAATAGCTCTATGCAACATGACAGGAACCTGTTTGCTCCCATCGCGTGCCACATATTCTGCGCTTAAACGTCCTGGCATTGAAAAATCGACTTGAATTGTACCACATTGCCATACACGTTCAAGACAATCTTTAAGTACAAATTCTATTTTAGGACCATAAAATGCGCCTTCGCCAGGTTGTAGAGTCCAATCCAATTTTTTATTATTAAGTGCCAGTTCTAATGCTTTTTCGGCTTTATCCCAAACCTCATCACTCCCAACACGTTGTTCAGGGCGGGTAGAAAGTTTTACGATAATATTTTGAAAGCCAAAATCAGAATAGGTTTTAAAGACTAAATCGATAAAATCAGAAACTTCACTTTGAATCTGCTCTTCTGTACAAAAAATATGGGCATCATCTTGAACAAAATTGCGTATTCGCAATAATCCATGCAAAGTGCCAGAAGGTTCATTACGATGACAAGAACCAAATTCTGCCATGCGTAAAGGTAAATCGCGGTAACTTTTTAAGCCTTGATTAAAAATTTGAATATGACAAGGGCAATTCATGGGCTTAACGGCATAATCCCTATTTTCTGAATGGGTACTAAAAATCATGTCGCCAAATTTATCCCAATGTCCAGATTTTTCCCATAAAGAGCGATCAACCAATTGAGGCGTATTCACCTCTTGATAACCGTGTTGACGCAATAAGCGTCGAATATAATCTTGAACTTGCAAATAAATTATCCAGCCCTTATCATGCCAAAAAACCATCCCTGGGGCTTCCTCTTGAACATGAAACAAATCTAAATGTTTGCCCAATTTACGGTGATCGCGTTTCTCGGCTTCTTCCAAGCGATGCAAATAAACTTTAAGATCTTTTTTATTTAAAAAAGCGGTGCCATAAATGCGTTGCAACATTTCATTGTTAGAATCGCCTCGCCAATACGCGCCAGCCAGCTTCATTAACTTAAACGCTTTTAATTTTCCCGTGCTAGGAACATGTGGTCCCCGACAAAGATCGGTAAATTCCCCTTGTTTATATAGGGATAATGGTTCATTAGTGGGAATCGCATCAATAATTTTTGCCTTATATTCTTCGCCCTGCGCTCGAAAAAATTCGGTCGCCTCATCGCGTGACATAATGAAGCGTGTCAGAGTGAAATTTTGCGCCACCAATTTTTCCATTTGAGCTTGAATTTTATCTAAATCTTCTGGCGTAAAACTTTTTTCGTAGGCAAAATCATAATAAAAACCATTTTCAACTATAGGACCAATAGTCACTTGTGCTGTTGGAAAAAGGCTTTTAACCGCTTGTGCCATTAAATGGGCACATGAATGGCGTATGATATCCAATCCTTCTGGATCGCGCTCTGTGATAATAACTAATTCTACATCGTCATCAATAACTGTTGAAGTGTCTATCAAACGATCATTTATTTTTCCAGCCAAAGCCGCTTTTGCAAGGCCCTTGCTGATACTTGCTGCCACTTCTGCGACGGTGATGGGATTTTCAAATTCTCGATGATTGCCGTCAGGTAAGGTGATGATAGGCATAAGGTTTCCGATCAAACAAAAAAAAAGCACGATAAAAAAACCGTGCTTTAGAAATTGGTGGGTGCGAGTGGGATTGAACCACCGACCCCTACCATGTCAAGGTAGTGCTCTACCACTGAGCTACGCGCCCGAATATTTTGAGTTGGCTAAATTTACCATAAAATTAATTGAGATACAAGCCTTTTTTTAAATTTTTTTGCAAATAATGACGATTTTCTCTTATTTTTTGATAAAATTAAATGTATCTATATGATTTTAAATCATTTTTTAAAACGGATTTAAAATATTCCGAACTGAAATATTCAATGATTGAAGTTTTAGTATTTATTAATTATTAATTAATTGAACCTATCTAAATATGAAGTGGCGCACTTCAGAAAAACCTCAATGATTGGCGCGGGGCAAAGCACTTACAAAAATGACTTCCCTGTCTGTTCTTTGCCCACCGCACCAGGATGTAATGCTCTGGCCGCCCTGCGTCCGCTGTCCTCGTTCCCAAAAGGAACGAGGCCCAGCTACCTCAATGGCTCTACGCCGTCTTGCACTTTTCAA
>JAGLFE010000298.1 GCA_023144675.1 Thiomargarita sp.
AATTAATTGCGCACTCTGCCAGTGAAGTAGGTCCAGCCCTGTTTTTTTCCTTGTTAATCATAACCTTGAGTTTTATTCCAGTTTTTACCTTGGAAGCCCAAGAAGGACGCTTATTTGCCCCGTTAGCATTTACTAAAACCTATGCAATGGCAGCAGCGGCAGGATTATCCATAACCATTGTTCCAGTTCTTATGGGCTATTTCATTCGCGGTTGGATACCCAGTGAAAAATATAATCCCATTAGTTGGTTGCTAATTTTTATTTATCGTCCTTTATTGAAAATAGTTTTATTTTTACCAAGAACTACTTTAGTTTTAGCTCTATTAATTATGTTGAGCATTTCAATTCCATTATTTGGCATCGGTAGTTTACTAACGCCAATAACTTGGTCGCTTCAAACCCTAAATAAATCTTTGCAATTGAATAATATTGCCATGCAGGAAACGGTGGAACAATGGCAGATTGATTTACCCAATTATTGGCGACAAACTTTTGCTGATTATCCCATTATGGTTAAAATGACCAATGGTTTAGGCTCAGAATTTATGCCCGAATTATATGAAGGCGATTTATTGTATATGCCAACTACTTTACCAGGAATATCTATTGGCAAAGCCCAAGAATTATTGCAACAAACGAATAAATTAATCAAAACCATGCCCGAAGTTAAAACGGTATTTGGTAAAATTGGGCGAGCGGACACAGCGACCGACCCTGCGCCATTAACCATGATTGAAACTTTCATTCAATTAAAACCCGAAGTCGAATGGCGTAAAGGCATGACGGTTGAAAAATTAATTACCGAATTGGATAATTTAGTCGATTTTCCAGGTGTAACCAATGCGTGGGTAATGCCGATTAAAACCCGGATTGATATGTTGGCGACTGGAATTAAAACCCCAGTGGGTATTAAAGTTGCTGGTCCTGATTTAAAAATCATTGAAAATATTGGCAAACAGATTGAGCAAGTGGTAATGCAAGTTGAAGGCACGACTTCCGCTTATTCAGAACGTGTTACTGGCGGACGTTATATTGAAATTGTTCCAAATCGAGTAAAAGCCGCCCGTTTAGGTTTAAATATTTCTGATATTAATACAGTGATTAGTATTGCAGTTGGAGGCATGAATATTACTGAAACGGTTGAAGGTTTAGAACGTTATCCAATCAACTTGCGTTTTCCAAGAGAAATGCGTGATGATTTAGAAAATTTACAGGAATTATTGCTACTCACACCTACTGGGGCGCAAATTCCATTAATCCAAGTTGCCGAGATTAAAATTGTTGATGGTCCACCGATGTTGAAAAGTGAAAATGCTCGCTTAAATGGCTGGACTTTTGTGGATATTCGTGATGTTGATGTCGGAACTTATGTTCAACAAGCGCAAAAATTGGTGCGTGAACAAGTTCAATTACCATCAGGCTATTCAATAACTTGGTCAGGACAATATGAATATATGTTGCGCGCTCAAAATAAATTGAAAAAAGTGGTACCCTTGACTTTATTTATTATCTTTTTACTGCTGTATTTAACTTTTGCCAATATTACAGAAGCCTTATTGGTAATGTTTACCTTGCCATTTGCTTTAGTGGGTGGCTTTTGGTTAATTTTTATTCTTGATTACAATATGTCCATTGCTGTTGGGGTTGGGTTTATCGCCCTGGCTGGCGTTGCTGCGGAATTTGGGGTAATTATGTTAGTTTATTTGGATAATGCCCTTAAAGAATATCAAGCAAATCAGCGTTTGAATACTAAACAAGATTTGCAGATTGCAATTATAGAAGGAGCGGTATTACGTATTCGACCCAAAGCTATGACTGTTGCGGTAATTATTGCTGGTTTATTACCGATTATGCTTGGGCATGGAACTGGTTCTGAGGTGATGCAACGAATTGCGGCACCAATGATTGGAGGAATGATTACTGCACCATTGTTGTCTTTATTTGTAATACCTGCGATTTATTTATTATGGAAAGAAAAAAGTTTTAATAATTTAAATATATAATAAATTCAATACTTTACATTTTTAACTTTTAATTAGCATTAATAATGAAACAATTAAATATATTCAAACCTTGATTTAAAAAATCAATAAGTTATAATATCTAGGCTAGATTAATTTATTAGAAAGGAATAATGTTAGTGTTATTACTTTTTAATTAGTTTATTGTTAAATTTATTTAATATTTAGGAGAATTATTATGCAATATTTTGATTTAAAAATACTTTCCATCTTTTTTACACTACTATTTGCTACATTTTCGTTACAGGCGATTGAATATTATTGTTGGAAAAATAATAATGATATTCGTGAATGTGGAAATTATGTACCTCCAGAATATTCTCAAAAAGGGTTTCGTCATTTAATAAATGATGGCGTTTGGAAAGATATACCACCTGCTCTAACTGCAGAAGAAATTGCCGCCCAAAAATTACAGGAAGAGGAAAAACAGAGACTTATAGATCAAGCTGCTGAAGATCAGGTATTATTAGGTAGATTTAGTAGTGATCTAGAAATTATTGATATTCGTACTTCTAAGGTAAATGAAATTAACAAACGAATTGATCTTTTGCAAATTAAGTTAGATACTGATAAAACTGGTCTCAAAGATAAGGAAGAAAGATACGAACAAGATAAAGAATCTACTTCGTCAGAAGAAAATCAATTAGAACTTAAATTATCAAGGATTAAAGATACTAAAATACGTATTAAAAAGCAAGAAACAATTTTAGCCGAAAAAATAGCAGAACGCAGACAGATTATAAATAAATATAATATTTATCTTGAAAGATATTTAAATATTAAACAAAGAAATAATCCTGAAGCAATAAGTTCTGAATATTAATTTTGGTAGTCCTGAACAAAGATGGTCTCAAAAAACCTGTCAGGTCTCAAAGACCTAACAGGTTTAGCACTACCTATTTTAGGACTACCTTAATTTTAAATGGGATGGGTAATAATATACCTATCCTTTACGCATATCTAAAAAATATTCCGCATTCTGATAAAAAACCTAAATTAAGGAGACACTATGAATTTATCTATGCCACAACGAGTTTTATCTGGCATGAGACCAACAGGTCAATTACACTTGGGACATTTGCATGGTGTATTAAATAATTGGATTGAACTACAACATAAATATCGTTGCTATTTTTTTGTAGCAGATTGGCACGCTTTAACTACAGAATATGATAATACTGCTGCTATTGCATCAAGTGTTTGGGATATGGTAATTGATTGGTTATCGGTTGGGATTAATCCAGGCGAAGCAACTTTATTTATTCAATCTAAAATACCAGAACATGCAGAATTACACCTATTATTATCTATGTCCACACCATTAAGTTGGTTGGAACGGATTCCTACTTATAAAGATCAACAACAAAAGTTGAAAAATAAGGATTTATCCACTTATGGTTTTTTGGGTTATCCATTATTGCAAAGTGCGGATATTTTAGTTTATAAAGCGGGAATGATTCCAGTGGGTGAGGATCAAGTTGCTCATGTTGAATTTACCCGTGAAGTTGCTCGGCGTTTTAATCATATTTATGGACGGGAAGCGGATTTTGAAATAAAAGTAACTGAAGCTATTCGTAAAATGGGTAAAAAAAGTGCTAAAACTTATAAAAATTTAAGAAAACGTTATCAGGAACAAGGTAATGCAGAAGTTTTAAGTATTGCCCAAGCCTTAGTTGATGACCAAGCTAATATTAGTTTGGGTGATAAAAAACGTTTATTAGGTTATTTGGAGGGGCAAGCGAAAACAATTTTACCTGAACCTGAAGCTTTGTTGACTAAAACCTCAAAAATGCCTGGTTTGGATGGACAAAAAATGTCTAAATCCTATCAAAATACTATTTCCTTGCGAGAAACAGCTAAATCCGTAGAAAAGAAAATCCGTACCATGCCAACTGATCCAGCTAGAATTCGCCGTACTGATGCGGGTGATCCTGATAAATGTCCAGTTTGGGAATTTCACCAAATTTATTCTGATATGGATAAAAAAACTTGGGTACAAACTGGCTGTAAAAATGCAACTATTGGTTGTTTGGATTGTAAACAACCAATTATAGATAGCATAATAGCAGAATTAGCACCTATTCAAGAACGGGCGAAGAATTATATGGAAGAACCTGAATCAGTGCGGGCTATTTTAGCTGAAGGTTGTGAACAAGCTCGTCAAACAGCGCGTGAAACATTGGAAGAAGTACGGCAAGTAATGGGATTAGTTTATCGTTAATGAGTGATGCAACGGTTAATAAGACTTTTGCTATTGTAGAAGGCAACTTACTTGAGAATTTGCCCACGGATTTATACGTGCCGCCAGATGCGTTGCAAGTTTTTTTAGAAAGTTTTGAAGGTCCTTTAGATTTATTATTGTATTTAATTCAACGGCAAAATTTGGATATTTTAAATATTCCCATTGCCGATATTACCCACCAATATATAAAATATATTGAATTAATGCAAAATTTGAATTTGGATTTAGCCGCTGAATATTTAGTAATCGCTGCGACTTTGATGGAAATAAAATCGCGGTTTTTACTGCCGACAAATAGCGATTTAACTGCCGAAATAGATGATCCACGTACGAAATTAATTAAGCAATTACGTGAATATGCGCAATATAAACAAGCCGCCCAAGATTTGAATGCTTTGCCACGGATGGAAAGGGATATTTTTATGGTTGCGGTTGAGCCACCCGATATTCCTAGAGAAGTGCTTATTCCAGAAATTAGTTGGTCGGAATTATTAGATGCGATTCGTGATGTTATGCAACGGGCGAGTTTTTGTAGTTCTCATCAAGTAATACATGAACCGCTTTCAGTACGCGAACGCATGAGTTTAATTTTAGCACAGTTAAAAATCAATAAAAAGCTTGATTTTTATCATTTTTTTGATTTAGCTGAAGGTCGAGCAGGAGTTGTGGTTACTTTTATCGCCATTTTAGAATTAACCAAAGAATCTTTAATCGTTATTCTGCAACCAAATCCGTTTGAAAAAATAGAAATAGTTGGTTTATAACTAATTTTATTACATCTAAAGCTCCTCTGCAATATAGTTATAAGCTCAATTCATAATCCATTGAAAATATAAAATG
>JAGLFE010000299.1 GCA_023144675.1 Thiomargarita sp.
ATTAAGCATGATCATATCTGAGAAATCAGTATCTTTTGTGTAATTGCTCACTCCCCCAACCTTTCCTATTGTATAATGGGTGATATTCTCCCAAAAGGCGAGGGACTTCATTTTCATTCCCCAAAGAATTTCTTAAATATTTCCCTCCTAGCAGGGGGAATTGAGGGGGGGGAGTTTATTACCTAATTATAGGATTCTAGGGTAGTGAGCAATTACATTAAAAGGTAAAAAATTTTACTAAAAAATGACAAATATAAATAGGGTAAAATTAAATCGCTCTTTACCCGTCGATAATCGTCCTCTAAGATAAAGTTAGAATATTTTCAATTCCTAATCTATTCATAATGCGTCCACATCCTATAAATTTTATAATCTTTTCATTCTCAAATATTTCATAAACTAATGTGTGTTGTTTATTGATTCGTCTTGATAATTTACCTTTTAAATTACCAGTAAGATGTTCATATTTAGGTGGATATTTCAGAGGTTCTAATTTTATTATGGTTAATAGATTCTCTACCTTTAATTTTAGTCCACTAGTTGCTATTTTTTTAGCATCCTTCTGAGCTTGAGGAGAAAATAATAGTTGGTACATAATCACCAATCCAATTTATCTTCAGTAATATAATTTTTCATAGGACTTTTAGAATCTTCTATTATACTGTCTTCCATTCCTTTTATGCTTTTTAAAAAATCATCATCTGTTTGATAAGTCATTTTATCAAGTATTTCAATTTCATTTTTTGAGAAATGATTTAATAACCATAAAAATTTTTCATTTATACTATCTTCTATTTTTAACGTTATAGTTTGCATAATTAAATCTATCTTTTTTTATTATTTCATGATACTAATACTATTCTTCACCCCCACCGTCAAGGTCGAGTGCAAGGCAAAGTTAGAATTAGTTTATGGTTTGTTTGGTGGGCAACAATAAAACGTGTTGCACACCCTACCCAGCTATCTATCACAGCAAATTTAACAAAAAAGTTTTGGAATCTAAAGCTTCGATATTTTTTTCAAACAAACATAAAGGTTTTAACTCCATACTTCTTAGTAAGTAATTACCAAATTTTTTGATAACGTAGGTGGGCAACTATTTATTTTTACCCACCTAAAATATAATTACTTTATTTTTGTGTAATATTAGTAACTAAAAGTTTATTTGTCTTCGATATTTCCTGACTATACAAACTATTAGCGCATTGTTCATCATAATTAAGTCCAATTCTAAGTGGTTGATATTCAGACTTATTGAGCTGATATTCAAATAATCTAGTATAAAATAACACTCTACGTACATAAGTGCGGGTTTCATTAAATGGAATCAATTCCACCCATAAATCAGGAGCAACACAACTATGTTTTTTTGCCCAACGCACTGCTCGACCAGGACCAGCATTATAAGCCGCAGTAGCTAACATATAATTGCCATCAAAACGATCTAACATCTGCCGTAAATATCCAGTACCCAAATTGACATTAGTTTCAACATTTAAAATATCACTAGTTTTTTTCAACTTAATATTTAATTTTTTAGCTACTAAACGTCCAGTTGCTGGCATTAATTGCATCAAACCCATTGCACCAGCATGAGAACGTACTTTACTCATAAACAAACTTTCTTGGCGAATAATTCCATACGCCCATGATAAATCAACTCCTTGTTTTTTAGCACTTTTAGATAATTCAGCATAAAAAGCCAGTGGAAAACGTACATCTAAATCATCATAATGACTTGCTTTAGCCGCTGTAATAATAGCTCGATCATGCCAACCCCAACGGTGGGCTAATTTAGCTGCTATGGCTCGTTGTGTTTTCGATAACTTATTAATTGCATAATGCCATTCACGCCTAGCGTTAAGTAACCATTTTTCAGTAGCATAAGCTTGACTTAATAAATAAAATTCATAGGCGGCGGCTATACTTTTTTTCGCCATCAATGTTGAAAAATCTTGTGAATTTGCTGAAATAGGATGATGTTGCATTTTATAAGGTAGATTAATTTTATCAGCCGCAAGAAAACCATAATAATCCCGTTCATTGGCTAATCGTTTATAAATCGTATTAGCTTTATTGGATTTACCCATTTCTTCTAAAGCGCGCGCTAACCAATATTGCCATTGTAAACGTGCTTGTTCCTTTGTTGACAGTTCCATAATAAAGTCCGCAAGAGCAACCCAATTTTGTTTTTCTAAAGCTAAATAAATACGAGTCTGACTGAGTTTTTTATCCAAATAATCTTTATTAACTGTAGTTAGCCAAACAAAGGCATCTTTTCGATCCTGCTTCGCACTTGCAAGGGCAAAAGCATATTGCAATTCCCCAATTTGTTCTGCTGAAAACGCATAATCTTTTTGAAAATCTTGCCAATATTTCACTGCCAAATCAAACTTATTTTTAGCCAACTGCTTAATGCCATGTGTAATAATATTACGAACAATAGGTAAATTAGGATAGTTAAAATTAGCTAATGTTTGAGCTGGTTTATAATGTACTGCTTTCCAACGAGTTATCCAATATTTATCAGCTGGATCACTAAATCGTTTGGCTAAAGCAACAGCTAAAGTAACTCGTCCTTTTTCCAAAGCGAGTTGAATTCGTTGCCATAAAAGTACGTCAGTAATTAACTTATTGTCATACAAATAATCAAAAGCAAAATCACAATTTTTAGGTTGCGATTTACCTACTAACCAAAGCTTTTTTGCATCTCGAACGGCATTATAGGTATCATGTTGGGTAATTAATCTCGCCTGAATGTAATCACATTGCAAAGCCACCGATTTTTGAGGTGCATAAAACCAAATAAAATTTTCCCAATTTTTTATAGTGGCTAATTTATTTAACCATTGTTTACGTAAAGTATTTCCGAAATAAGTATTACCATAGCGATTTAAAAAAGTATTTATTTCTGTCGTACTTACTTTATCCAATCTTGGTTTTAAATATAAGTATTGGAGATAATGGTGCAGTGGATAATTCTGTAGTTGTTTGGCAAGGGAATGAAATGTAGAAATATCCTCGCTTTGAAGCGCATGATACGCTTTATAAAACATTTGCTGTTGATGCCCAACCCCACTAGTTGCACAAACATTAAGACTGATTAACCCTAAAAAAAAGCTGGTATATAAAAAACGGTGCATGATTAAATATTGTTTTAGCAAAATTAAGTCTCCGGTCGATAAGATTAATTAAATTATTTTTTTAAGATTGACTTATTCTTAAATTTAATTGTTATATTATATAATAATTTAAATATATTTAATAAATTAGTTTAAATAGTATTTGTAAATTATTGATTTTAGTTTATAATTGTTTGTAAATTATTTTAATAAATAACAGGATATGTTATATTTAACTTAAAAAGTTTTAAGTAAAATTCTTAATTTATTTAAAATAACTACCAAGTTTTTTTGTCATTTAAATAAAAAATCTTGATTGACTATAAATAGATTGTCTTTATTGGGATGAAAAAATTTTCATAAATCGAAACAAAATTTAGGAATTGTTATGTTTTTACATTATAAAATATTTTTTCTTATTAGTATAATTATTTTAATTATGACTAATTGTAGTTTAATTTCCCCAACTGGGTCTAGTTATACAAATGATTCAAAAATCGTTCCAAAAGATAATTGTTTTCAAGAAAATAAGCTACCTGAAATACCTAGACAAAGTTGTGCCGTGAATTTAGCCGATTTACAAGCTCATTATGCAGGAGAATGTAAAAATGGCAAAGCCGATGGTGCTGGTTTAGCTATTGGTAAACATATTTATGAAGGTCAATTTGTCAATGGTTTACCGCATGGGCAAGGTACTTGGACTTGGGTTGATAAAAAATGTTTTACTGGCAAGTTTATAAATGGCATTGCTCAAGTTCCTCATACAGGTTGTGAGGTAGTGGATATACGTTTACGTGGTCAATATATTGGAAAATGTAACGTTAATAATCAAGCACATGGACAAGGCAAAGCGGTAGGCATTGATAAATATCAAGGTGAATTTTTTAATGGCACTCCTAATGGTAAAGGTACATATATTTGGACTAATGGCGACCGTTTTATTGGGCAGTTTAAAAATGGTCAAATGCACGGTCGTGGCGTGATGAAATATATCGATGGATATGATGAAATTGGTAAATGGACTCGTGGACAATTGGTTAAATAAGTAAAAGTTTTTGTTTAATAATGATAAATTTTTTGACTATTTTTTGAGGATATTATTATGGATAGACCTAATCGGTCAGGTAGAATTGCATCTTGGTTTGAGCGTATATTTGGAAAAACATTACCGCCTCAAATTCCTAAACCTAGATCAAGCGGAAACTTTAATACCATTTTTGACTATAACAATCCAACCATGCTCAAGCAATTAAATGAGGCGAAAAGATATAAAAAAGTTATAGAAGATGCGGCACGGAGATATGATATTGCTCCATCTATAATTTGCGGTATTGGTTCGCGTGAATCACATTGGGGATTAGCTTTAACGCCAAAAGGTCCTAGTGGTAGAGGTGATTTTGCTCGTCGCCGTCCTCGTGGTGAAAGATATACGCCAGAACCTTTGGATGGTCCTGGTTATGGACGTGGATTATTGCAAATTGATTATGATTGGCATGAAATTGCCCGGATTGGAAAATGGTATAAGCCAAGAGAAAATATCATGTATGGTTGTAACTTATTAAATAAATCCCGAAATTTTTTTGAAGGCAAAACTAACATTAATTTAAATGATGAATCTTTATTGCGAGCCATGTTAGCTTCTTACAATGGCGGGGCAACGGCTACTTTTAATGCAATCAAAGCTGGAAAGGATGTTGATGCGAGTACTACTGGTAGAGATTATTCTAAAGATGTATTAAATCGTAGCGGCTGGTTTCAACTACATGGATGGGGATGAGAATTCAATCAATATAATTTAACCCCTAATATACTACTATAAAGGGGGTTAAAGATAAATTTCTGGAATCCTAAACAAAGTAGACTTAAAACATTGAATAATGGTAACTATATACCAAGAAATACGTATAAAATGTAGCACCAATCGTGTTAAAATTTTTCGTATTTAAAGTTTAATTGGTAGATAGTTACGAATAATATTGGGCTACGCTTGGCTAACCCAACCTACATAATTATTTACTTTGTTTAGAACTACCTTGATTTTAAATAAAGACTTCTTAATTTGGTAAATAACTTATTTACAATAAGTAATTATAAAGCTGCTTTCATACTGAGACGAATTCGACCTTGTTTATCAATTTCAAGGACTTTAACTTTAACCACATCGCCCTCTTTTAATTTATCACTAACTTTTTCAACACGTTCTGAACTAATTTGTGAAATGTGAACTAAACCATCTCTACCAGGTGGTATGGTTACAAATGCACCGAAATCCATTAATTTAACTACTTTACCCTCATATATTCTACCTACTTCAACTTCAGCAGTAAGAATTTCTATTTGACGACGTGCTTCCTCTCCAGCTTGCAAATCAATAGAAGCTATTTTTACCAAACCATTATCATTAATATCAACGCTAGTTCCAGTTTCATCAGTGATATTACGAATGGTTGCTCCACCTTTACCAATAACATCACGAATTTTATTAGGATTAATTTGGAAAGTTAAAATACGTGGTGCATGTTTTGACATTTCATCACGTGGATTAGCCAGTTCTTGTTGCATAATTTCCAGTATATGCAAACGTCCTTCTTTAGCTTGATCCAATGCAGATTCCATAATTTCACGGGTAATGCCATCAATCTTAATATCCATCTGTAAAGCAGTAACACCTGCCGTAGTACCAGCAACTTTAAAATCCATGTCGCCGAGATGATCTTCATCACCCATAATATCGGACAAAACTACAAATTTATCACCTTCCTTAATCAATCCCATTGCAATACCTGCAACTGGTGATTTAATAGGAACAGCAGCATCCATCAACGCTAAACTAGCCCCACAAACTGTAGCCATAGAACTAGAACCATTTGATTCAGTAATTTCTGAGACTAAACGGATAGAATAAGGAAAATCTTCTAAAGTTGGCATAACCGCTTGCACACCTCGTCTAGCTAAACGACCATGTCCTATTTCTCGCCGTTTAGGAGTTCCAGTCCGTCCAATTTCACCAACACAATAAGGAGGAAAATTATAATGTAACATAAAACCATCTTTATATTCACCCTCCAAAGCATCAATAATTTGAGAATCCCGTTCGGTGCCAAGAGTCGTAACAACCAATGCTTGAGTTTCTCCCCGAGTAAATAAGGCAGAACCGTGAGTACGTGGCAAAACCCCTGTACGAATAGTAATTGGGCGAACTTCTTTATGATTGCGTCCACCAATTCGAGGTTTGTTAGCTAAAATATCACCTCGCACAATAGTTTTTTCCAAGATTTCTAATACACTAATAATTTGCTTGTCAGTCCAATTCCCAGATTCAACTAAATTAGTTCTTATTTCCTGATTAATTGTGCTTACCGTTCGTTGACGCAGTAATTTATCTTGAATCTTATAAGCTTTACGTAAACGTTGTTCACCTAATTCATTAACTTGTTTAGTTAAACTTTCATCTATTAATTTTGGTTGCCAATCCCAAACAGGTTTAGCGGCAACATTAGCTAATTCTTGGATTTCCTTAATAACAATTTGCATTTGTTGATGCCCAAACATTACCGCCCCTAACATCACTTCTTCGCTAAGTTCAATAGCTTCAGATTCCACCATTAATACCGCATTTTCCGTTCCAGCGACTACCAATTCTAATTTTGAAGACTCTAACTGCTTAAAAGTAGGATTGAGAATATATTCACCATCAACATAACCGACTCGTGCAGCCCCCAAAGCTCCTTTAAAAGGTAATCCTGAAAGCATAACCGCCGCCGAAGCTCCAATTAATGCTGGAATATCAGGATCAATTTCTGGGTCTAAAGACATCACCATAGCTATAATTTGTACTTCTTGACTAAAACCAGCTGGAAATAGAGGACGTAACGGGCGGTCAATTAATCGTGAAGTTAAAATTTCTTTCTCACTAGGACGACCTTCACGTTTAAGAAAATTACCAGGAATACGACCTGCTGCATAAATGCGTTCTCGATAATCAATGGTTAATGGAAAAAAGTCTTTATCATTAACTGCTTCTCTATTTCCAACCACAGTAACTAATACGACAGTATCTCCCATACTTACAATAACCGCACCATCAGCTTGACGAGCAATTTCTCCCGTTTCGATGGTAATGCTATGTTGACCGTACTGAAATATTTTTTTATGAAAAGCCATATTGGATTCTTTTATTAATTTGATTTTTTATTGCAGAAACAAGACATAGCTTGTTTCTACCTATATCCTTATTTACGAAATTTAATATTTGCGACACTGTAATTACTCACCACGTATTAAAATACGCCAATGAAAAAATTTACAACAAATAATTTATTATTTTAATTTGTAATAAATTTAACATCTTACATTTTCAACTCTTAATTGATATTAAAAATATACTAAGAGAGTAATTAATCATAAACTAATGCCGTAATCCTAATTTGCTGATTAAACTCTGATAACGACTTAAATCCTTGCTCTTCAAATATTTAATTAACTTCCGTCTATTTTCTACCATTCTGATCAAACCTCGTCGAGAATGCTTATCTTTCTTATGAATTTTAAAATGTCCGACCAGACTAGCAATATTAGCTGTTAATAAAGCAATTTGAACTTCAGCTGAACCAGTATCAGCAGAAGATTGTTGATTATCTTTGACTATTTGAGACTTAACTTCGGTACTTAACATATAATTATATATTCCTAAAAATAACTCTAAAAAAATTAAAATCTACTTGATAAAAAATATCCTAAATAAATTATAACTAATACTGCAAAAGCTTTCAATCTGTTTTATATATTTACCAGCCGTTTGGGAGCAATACGTCCATCATCTAAAACTTTACCAATTCCAATAAATTGTTCCGAACTATCATTATCTACTACAAATAAGCCAACATAATCATCAGTTATTGGCGAGTTAGCTACTTGCACTGCTTGTCCAGTTTTGATATAACTAGCTAATTCAGGAGTTAATTTCACCTTGGGCTGATGTTGCAATGCGGAGTGCATCGGCAACAACAATTTATCTAAATAATCTAAGCCCTGTTCTGCACTGGCATGAAGTGTAGGAAAATCAATCATATCGTAATAATTACTTACACCAATACGATGCAAGGCACTAACATGCGCTCCACAACCCAAAATTTTACCTATATCTTCAACTAAAGTACGAATATAAGTGCCTTTAGAACAATGTACTTCTAGGGACATAGAATTTTCTGTTATCGCTAATATATCTATTTTAGAAATTGTAATATTACGCGCAGCACGTTCTACTACTATTCCCCGCCTAGCTAATTTATAAAGGGGTTGTCCATGATGCTTCAGTGCCGAATACATAGGCGGAACTTGCTGACTAGTTCCCACAAAAGTTTTAATTACCTTTACAATACGAATATTATCCAGTCCTATTAACGAACCTGTTGTTACTACTTCGCCCTCACTATCTCCAGTAGTAGTAGCTACTCCTAAAATAGCAGTAACTTGATACTTTTTATCAGCTTCTAATAAAAAGCCAGATAATTTAGTTGCCTCGCCTAAACAAATCGGTAATAACCCACTTGCCAAATTATCTAAACTGCCAGTATGACCTGCTTTGCGTGCTTGATATAAATATTTTACCTGTTGCAAAGCCTTATTGGAACTAATTCCAGTCGGTTTATTTAATAATAAAATACCATTTATGCTACGCCCGCTTGATTTTTTCGCCATAAAATCTTATTTATCAACAGCTAATGAATCAATCAAAGATAATAACTGACTCGCTTGCGCAATAGAGGCATCATGAGTAAATCTTAACTCAGGAGTAACACGCAAATTAAGTTGTTGCGATAAGTGATAGCGTAAATGTTTTGCTATACTATTTAAGTAGGTAATAGTAGATTTATGGTTTGTTAGCTCAGTTTCCTGATTAAAAATGGTAATATGGATACGAGCTTGCTTTAAATCAGGAGAAATGTCCACCATAGAAACAGTTATCATGCCTAAATTAGCTTGACTAACTTCTTTTTGAATGATGCTAGATAATTCCCGTTTCACCTGTTCAGCTACTCGTTCTGTACGACTAAATTCAGCATAATTTCTTTTCATAATCATTTAAAATGCTGGTTAAAGAGTACGTGGTACACTTTTTATTTCATATACTTCAATTTGGTCGCTAATTTTAACATCAGTATAGTCTTTTACTCCAATGCCACATTCAGTACCTGATTTTACTTCGCTAACATCATCTTTAAAGCGGCGCAATGATTCTAATTGACCTTCATAAATTACTACATTGTCTCTTAATACCCGAATTGGATTTTGTCGTTTTATAATTCCATCTATAACTAGGCAACCAGCAATAGAGCCAAACTTAGGCGAACGGAATATATCACGTACTTCAGCTAAACCAGTAATAGTTTCTATTATCTCAGGTGCCAACATACCACTGATGGCTTTTTTAACTTCTTCAATAAGCTCATAAATTATACTATAATAATGTAAATCAATACTTTCTTCTTTTATTAAGCGTTTAGCACTAGCATCGGCTCGCACATTAAAACCAAAGACAATTGCACCAGAAGCAACAGCTAAATTGACATCCGACTCATTAATACCACCAACTCCATTGGCAACAATATTTACTTTAACTTCATCGTTAGACAATTTCACTAATGAATCGCTTAAAGCTTCAACAGAGCCATTTACATCAGCTTTTAAGACAATATTAAGTGTATTTATTTGTCCCGTTTGCATCTGCGAGAACATATTTTCTAACTTAGTAGCTTGTTGACGAGCTAATTTAATTTCTCGATATTTTCCTTGTCTGAATAAGGCAACTTCTCTAGCTTTACGTTCATTAGGAACAACGATGGCTTCATCACCTGCATTCGGCACACTGGATAAACCTAATATTTCTACTGGAATTGAAGGTCCAGCCTCATTAATTTGATGACCATTTTCGTCCAACATGGCACGGATTCGTCCAAATTCTTTTCCTGCTAAAACAATATCGCCTTTTTTCAAAGTACCGCTTTGTACTAACATTGAGGCGACTGCTCCTCGACCTTTATCTAATCGCGATTCGACTATTACTCCTTTAGCATGACCTTCAAAAACTGTGGTTAATTCTAATACTTCAGCTTGGAGCAAAATTGACTCTAATAGCTGATCAATACCATCTCCAGTTTTCGCCGAGACTGAGTTAAACATGGTTTCACCTCCCCAGTCTTCTGGTACTATTCCATGAGTAGAAAGTTCTTGTTTGACTCGATCAGGGTCAGCTTGTGGTTTATCAATTTTGTTGACGGCTATTATTATGGGAACATTAGCCGCTTGGGCATGTTGGATAGCTTCTATAGTTTGAGGCATTACTCCATCATCAGCGGCAACTACTATTATTACTATGTCAGTTACCTTAGCTCCTCGAGCGCGCATAGCAGTAAATGCAGAATGCCCTGGTGTATCTAAAAAGCAAATGCTGCCTTTTTTGGTATTTACATGATAAGCTCCGATATGCTGCGTAATTCCACCAGCTTCTCCGTCAGCTACTTTAGTTACCCGAATATAATCTAATAAAGAAGTTTTACCATGATCAACATGACCCATAATAGTAACAACTGGAGACCGAGTTTGTTGTTTACCAGTTTGATGCTGTTCTTCGTGATCTTGAAATAATACCTCTTCAAGCTCATTTTCCTTCAGCAATTTAGGAATATGCCCCATTTCATCTACAACAATAGCCGCCGTTTCCTGATCAATTACTTGGTTTATGGTTACCATGGAACCCATTTTCATCATGGTCTTAATTATTTCTGCCGCTTTTACCGACATTCTCTGCGCTAATTCGGTAACAGTAATGGTTTCTGGTAAATTAATACTATGAACAATTGGAGCCATTGGCATTTGAAAACTACCATGCTGTGGTGGTCCTGAACTTACTGGTTTATTAGAACTGGAACGTCTATTTCTCCTTCTACCCGTTCTTCTTAAAACATCTTTTGCTTGTAACTGGTCAAATTTTCTATTGGATTTTTGTCCAGCTGATCTTTTATCATTCCCACTATTTCTTGCTTTATCCTTTCTAGTAGAACGTTTTTTCTTAGAATCATCAGTTAAATTACTAACATTTCTCTTTTTATCATTATCTACAAATTTCTTCTTATCTACTGGCTCAGTTTTTTTCTGATGTACTGTTTTAGTTGCAGTATCTTTTTCTGCTACCACTTTATTTTTGCTAATGGTAGTATCTTTAGTATTGCGTTTTTTAATTTTAGCGGTAGCAGTTGGAGTTTTATCTATCTGCTCAGGAACTGAACGTTTTTTAGTTTTTATAGTAAGTACATTTTTCTGAGGTTTTTTCTCAGCAGCCTGTTCCTTTTTCTCAGTATTAGCTTTATAAGTGGCGCGTATTATCTTTTTTTCTTCTACAGTTACAGAAGCTTGAATTTTTTTCTTTGGTTTTACAACATTTACTTTTTTTACAACTGGTGGTTTAGCCACCACATTTACTTTATCTATCTGTTCAGATTTGTCTTCAGTTTTATCTTCAGTTTTATTTGCTGTTTCTACAGGTTCTGATAATTTATCAGGTATTTTTTCTGAATCCAGTTTTTTATCATCAGCAATCGAATCATTTGCTTCTGCGGTATTAACTGATAAATTTTCAATAACCACTTCAACTGGTTCAACTATTTTTACTGCTGATACTTGTTGATAGCGAATTGTGTCTTCAATTTCACGGTGAGCTATTTCTAAATGTTCACTTTCTTCATGCAAGCGTGGCGCATCAACTAAACCTCGTTTTACATAAGTGCGTTTTTTTCTAACCTCAACTTGTACGGTTTTAGTATGTCCAGTTGAATTTTCCACTTTAAGTTGACTTTTAGTCTTACGTTTAAGCGTAATTTTTTCAGGAATTTGTATAGGTAATTTTTCTGAATTATCTTTACCATGAATATGACGTAAATGAGTTAATAACCGCATTTTTTCACCGTCATTAATATGATCATCAGCGTTTTTAGCGGACAATCCCGCATCTCCTAATTGATTTAATAAGCGTTCAATTGGGATTCCTACTGCATTAGCAAACTGTTCTACTGTTACTTCAGCCATTTTTTAAGTTATCAGTTATCAATATTTCTGTTTTAAAAATTATTTATATTTCTCAATCTTGCGATTAAAAGCCACTACAAATTATGTTTCAATTATTACTAATATTTATTTACATTAACCACTAACAACTGATAATAAAACGTAATCAATACTAATCTTTTTCTAATTATTAAACCATGCTGCACGAGCAGTCATAATTAATTGACCAGCTTGTTTCTCATCAATACTTTCAATTGCTATTAAATCATCTACCGATTGTTCAGCTAAATCTTCTTTTGTCAAAATTCCTTGTTTTACCAATGCTTCAAGCCATTGTTCACTCATACCTTCCATTGTTTGTAAATCTTCTGATGGTTTTTTCTCATAAATATGTTCCTCATCTGCAATTTCACGAGTTAATAAAGAATCCTTAGCACGAGAACGTAATTCTTTAACTAAATCTTCATCAAATTCTTCAATTTCTAACATTTCATTTAGTGGCACATAAGCTATTTCTTCAAGAGAGGCAAAACCTTCTTGTACCAAAATTTCAGCAATTTCTTCATCCACTTCTAATTCTTTAACAAAAATTTCTAATGCCGCAACCGTTTCTTTTTGATGTTTTTCAGTTGCTTGGGATTCAGTCATTACGTTCAAATTCCATTGGGTCAATTCAGTTGCCAACCGAACATTTTGCCCATTGCGCCCAATAGCTTGAGAAAGCTGATCTTCTTTAACTGCTACATCCATACTATGAGTTTCTTCATCAACAATAATTGAAACCACTTCGGCTGGAGACATGGCATTCATAACAAACTGGGCTGGATTTTCATCCCAAATAATAATATCAACCCGTTCGCCAGATAATTCGTTAGAAATAGCCTGAATACGCGAACCTCGCATTCCAACGCAAGCTCCAACTGGATCAATCCGCGAATCTTTCGCACAAACTGCAATTTTAGCACGTAATCCAGGATCACGAGCGGCTGCCATAATTTCCAAAAGATTTTCCCCAATTTCAGGCACTTCCATTGAAAATAACTTGATAAGCAGTTCTGGCGCAGTGCGGGAAAGAAATAATTGTCCACCACGATTATCTGCATTAACACTTTTTAAATAACCACGTAAACGATCTCCTGGACGAAATATTTCACGATGAATCATTTCTTCACGTTGCAGAACCGCTTCCGCATTATCGCCTAAATCAACAATGATATTACCACGTTCTACCCGTTTAACTACACCACTAAGCAATTCACCTTGCCGATTTTTATAAGCTTCAAATATTTGAGCTCGTTCAGCTTCACGAATTTTTTGCACAATAACTTGTTTAGCAGTTTGCGCTCCAATTCTATTAAAATTAATGGTTTCTATAGACTGCTCAATCCATTCCCCTATGATTGCTTGAGTATTTTCTTTGCGGGCTTGAGTTAAGTTAATTTGTAATTCTTCTGATTCTATTTTCCCATCTTCAACTATTTGCCAACGACGAAATGCACTATATTCGCCTGTTTGTTGATCAATGCTAATTCGTACATTTATATTATTATGATGCTGTTTCTTCGTAGCACTGGCGATAGCACATTCCAGTGCCTCAAAAATAACCTCTTTACTCACCCCTTTTTCATTAGATACCATTTCAACAACAAAAAGAATTTCTTTATTCATATCTATTACTTATATTAAGCCGTTATATTCTTATATTAAACAAAAATAATTTTCTAAAAAGTACGTATAAAATTGTGTTAAGGCTTATTTATAAACCATTAATAATAAAGATTATTCTTTTAGTCAAGTACAATATGTGCCTTACTAATTTGTTCATAGGGTAATGAATATTCTATATTGTCAACCATAACAATAATATTATTATCTACTACCCGTTCTAAACTACCATTAAATTTGCGCCGTTTTTGAATGGGTATAAACATATTAATCTTAACTTTATGGCCAATAAATTGCATAAAATGAGCTAAGGTAAATAAAGGTCGATCTAGCCCTGCTGAAGAAACTTCTAAATTATAATTATTTTGAAAATCAGCAACTTCTAAAATACCACTCACTTGATGACTTACTTGCTCACAGTCATTTAAATTAATTCCGTTCGGGTGGTCAATATAAATTCGTAATATATCCGCATTTCTTCCTTGCCCAATTTTTACCACTCCAATTAATTCGTAACCTAATGCTGTAATAGTAGGTTCTAATAATATTTGTAGTTTTTTATCTACTAGCAAATGTTTACCCTATCAAATAAAAAAAGGGCATAAAGCCCACTTTAAAAAATGTAATCTATTTTTAGTAATATACAAAAAAAATTGTTTTTCAAGCTAAAGATTTTTTGTTAAAATCACATTATAAATCTACCGTATTTAATTTGGAAAATTAAATGTTTCTAAAATAATTAATATTATTGCCCATTATAACGACTATTTTTAAAATTACTTAATATTATTTTTAATAAATTAAAATTATTTCTTATTATATATAGGTAATGCGAATAAAGGGTTAAAAATGTAAGATGTTGAATTTATTGCAAATTAAAAATTTAAATTATTTTTGTGCAATTTTAACTTATTAATTTAATTGTATTTTTTTTGACTCTTTATTCGCATAGGTAGTAGTAATAAATAACAATATTATTTTCCATTTATAATTTATTTTAAAGCAAATTACTAAATAAACAACAATAAATCAAATTTATCTTAAATTATAATTATCATAAATTTTAACTAATTATAAGTTGGTTTAATAAACATTGTTTAAAATAAATTTAACTTATTAAATTATATATTACTATTAATAATATGTTTTTAATTAAAAAATTAATTTATTTGCCTAAAATTGGCTCAATAATAAAATAAAATCATCGGTTATGAACCCTAAACTGCAACTTTTACAAGCTTATCCTTTTCAAAAACTGAACCAACTATTTAAAAATAGTACACCGCCGGCAAAACTAAATCATATTAATCTTTCTATAGGTGAACCACAACATAATCCACCTATTATTATTACTGATGCTTTCCAAAATGCCATAATTGGTCTAAAAAAATACCCTAAAACTTCGGGTTTAATTGAACTACGTACTAGCATCGCTCAATGGTTAATAACACGCTTTCGATTACCAACAACAGCTATTAATCCAAATAAAAATATTTTGCCTGTAAATGGCACTCGTGAAGCTTTATTTTCTTTTGCCCAATGTATTATAGATTTGCAAGTTAAACAACCTTTGGTGTTAATGCCTAATCCATTTTATCAAATATATGAAGGTGCAAGTATTCTAGCTGGTGCTAAATCTTATTATATTAACAGTTTAGATAGCTTAAATTTTCAAGCAGATTTTAGCCAAATACCTGAAAATGTATGGAAAAATTGCCAGTTGCTTTATATATGTTCGCCTAATAATCCAACTGGTACAGTATTAGATATAGCAACTTTGCAACAATTGATTGAATATGCTAATCGCTACCAGTTTATTATTGCGGCTGATGAATGCTATTCTGAGATTTATGAAAATGAAACACAACCACCTGTTGGCTTATTACAAGCTTGTACGGAGATGGGGCAATTAGATTTTAAAAACTGTGTAGTATTTCATAGCTTATCTAAACGTTCCAATGTACCAGGTTTACGTTCTGGATTCGTTGCTGGAGATGCCGAGGTTATACAGCAATTTTTACTTTATCGCACCTATCATGGTTCTGCCATGTCTTTAGTTACTCAAATGGCGAGTATTGCAGCTTGGAATGATGAGAAGCATGTTATAGAAAATCGCATTTTATATCGGCAAAAGTTTAATGCAATGTTGGATATATTATCGCCAGTGGTAGTAGTTGAGATTCCAGTCGCTGGTTTTTATTTATGGCTTAAAACACCGATTGACGACCAAGTATTTGCCAGTCGTTTATTTGCTGAACAAAATGTTACTGTATTACCAGGTAGTTTTTTATCGCGAACTGTTGCAGGTATTAATCCTGGTGAAAATTATGTACGAATTGCTTTAGTTGCAAGCCTAGATGAATGTATTATGGCGGCTAAACGTATTCGTGAATTTATTATAACTGTCTAAACTGTGATTTTTTATGATTTAATTGATGGACTATGATGATAAAGTTTTTACTAATTTAGATAAAATTTATAAGGAAAGTTATTATTATGTATTTATTGTTTATTTTCAAATAGAAATCTAAAGTAAGTATCTTATAAAAATCATAGCCCATCAATTAAATCATAAAAAATCACAACTATAGGAACTAAAAAAAATGGATAAATTACAAGTTATTATTGAACAAGCTTTTGATAATCGTAGTGAATTAAATTCTAAAAATGTTGGCTCTGATATTACAGATGCGGTTGAGCAAACTTTAGATTTATTAGATAAAGGTATTTTAAGAGTTGCAGAGCCACGGCAAGGTAAATGGATTGTCAATGATTGGGCAAAAAAAGCAGTATTGCTCTCTTTTCGTTTAAAAGATAATCATTTTATAAAAGGCAGTTTTACTAATTATTATGATAAGGTAGAATCCAAATTTGCTGATGTTAATTCGGAAGATTTGCGTAAATCTGGAGTACGAGTTGTCCCGCCAGCAACGGTGCGGAGAGGCAGTTATATTGCTCGTAATGTGGTTTTAATGCCTTCTTATGTGAATATTGGAGCCTATGTTGATAGCGGTACTATGGTTGATACTTGGGCAACGGTTGGTTCATGCGCTCAAATTGGTAAGAATGTGCATTTATCAGGTGGGGTAGGTATTGGCGGTGTTTTAGAACCAATTCAAGCGACTCCGACTATTATTGAGGATGATTGTTTTATTGGTGCCCGTTCAGAAATTGTCGAAGGCGTAATTGTAGGAACTGGTTCAGTGATTTCTATGGGTGTCTATATTGGGCAAAGTACTAAGATTTATAATCGTGATACTGGCGAAATTTCTTATGGCTATGTTCCTCCAGGGTCAGTAGTGGTATCTGGTAATTTACCTTCTGCTGATGGAAAATATTCTCTTTATTGTGCAGTTATTGTCAAACAGGTTGATGAAAAAACTAGAGGCAAAATTGGTTTAAATGAATTGTTAAGAGATATTTGATTGTAATAGAACGCGATATTCAACTTTAATTTCTAATTCATTATGTTTTCTTAGCTAGGTAA